>JAAYMP010000183.1 GCA_012521315.1 Bacillota bacterium | reverse complement strand
TTGGCGAATGGGCTTATAAACGGTCATCAATTGGGTGCCCTCGATAATCCGCTGGCAAGCAGAGAGGTCGGCATCATGACCGGTTACGGGGATTTTCCCCGCCAACCGCCATTCGGATAAGGCCTCAATCACCCCACTGGCCAGGCCGTCATTGGCCGCAAGCACCGCGTCAAAATCCACCCCCTCCAAAAGGAGCCGGGAAATGGTGGTATAGGCCGTTTCCGGCAGCCAATTCTCGGCCCATATTTCGGAGACAATTTCAATCTGGTGCTTTTCCACCAAGGGCGTCAGGACATTTCTGTAACCTTCACTAATCAGATAAGGATTGTGATCGGTCCGGGACCCGTTGATTATGACATAACGTCCGGAAGGAACCTCCTGCGTTAGATGTTTCGCCATCAACTCGCCAACCTTAACACTATCGAACGAGATATATAAGTCTAAATCAGCGTTTCGAATCAAACGGTCATAGGAAATAACTTTTATACCAGCCTTTTTGGCAATTTCGACCGCTTCCGCCAAGCGGTCCAGATCTTCCGGGACAATAATCAAAACGTCCACCTTATTGTTGATAAAGTATTCCACCTGTCTGACCTGTAAAATGCTGTCGTTATTAGCCGATAAGGAAATAAACTCTCCCCCGCACTCCACAATTTTTTCTTCCATATAATCCCGGTCCCTTTTCCACCTCTCTTCCTGCAGGGTAGCCAAGCTTAAACCAATCTTCACCCGCGCCGGTTTATTGTTATGTTCGCTTGACGGTAAACCCCACTGGTAAGTGACCATCCTGATGATAATTAGCAACACCAACAACGCCAATAGAAACAGGGTGCTTTTTAATTTTCTCCGTTCCATAATCAATAATCACCTCTTTAGTAACAATCTCCAGAGGTATTTATTTAAATCAAACAGAGATCACAATTCACCACCGTTTTCACCCAGTTCTCCCTTACTCGCTGCCTGTTTGTTTGCCAACCCAATCGGACGGCGCGACCCCAAAATGCTTTTTAAAGATCCGGCTGAAATAGTTGGGATCATTATAACCAACTAAAAAACAGCATTCTTTCACCGAGCGCCCCTCAGCCAACAACTGGACCGTTTTTTCCATCCGTAACCTGGTTAGATATTCCGAAAAACTCTCCCCCAGTTCCTCTTTGAACAAACGACTTAAATAAAAAGAACTGACATTGACTTTCTCGGCCAACCACTCCAAGGAGATATGCTTCTGATAATTTTGGTCAATAAGCGCTTTCGCCTCTTTTATGACGGGCTTAATACTTTTTTCTCTGGTTTCCTGGACAGAAGTGGCCATCAACTTAATCTCCGCTGAAATTAGACTGAAGACCTTTTTTAGATCATCGCTTGATTGAAAAATTTTACTGGTCCTTTCAAAGCTTGGCGCAAACAGATCAAGGCCGTTGTTTTCTTTGGCGATCCGGTAGGAGGTAAGATAAAAAACCAAAAGCTCGAACAATAACTGATCCTTGTGCTCTTCACTGATTTGGGACAATAAGGAGTTTAACTTGTCCAGGAGAGGCTGGACCTTCATGGCATTGCCAAAGGAAAGCGCATTCCATACCTCCTGAAAATAGGCGGTTAGTTGCTCCTCCCACAATAAACGCGGGGGTTTCGGCAAATCATGGTAATAAACAATTCTTTCCTCGCTTCCCGTTTTATTGAGGGCTTGAAGCGCTTCGTAATAGGACTGCCTCAACGTTGTCGGATCCGAATAAATCTCGCCAACGCCAAGGACAAGCTCTTGACCGGTGCTTCCGGGCGGCAACTGATTAAGGATCTTCCAGCCGTAGTTTTCGACGGTTGTTCTCGCCTCTTCGCCCGGCTTGATCGTAAGCGGGAAAAAGATCGTTAACGGGTTTGTCTGCAACGGGCCAATAAAACATTTAAACAGGTGCCGGATCTTATCGGCAAGGGACACGAGATACTCCCGGACTTGGTATTTCTGCTCCTCATAATCCGGACTGGCGGTTTCTTCCCGTTGGGAGATGGCCAGAAAAAAGCCGCTGTTAAATTCAAACCCCAGCAATTTCTGGTATTCATAAAATTGTGTGGAGCTGATCCCATTAACCAGCGCATGCAAAAACTCGCTTTCAATAAAGGGCATGACCTTTTTGAATCTTTCCCGCAGTTCCAAGTCTTTTTGTCGCTCAAGTTTGATCTGTTCCATCCTGTCCTTGGCTTTACTAATAATCTGCAGCAAGTCGTTTTTGTTTATTGGTTTAACCAAATAGGAAAAGACATTTAAATTTAGATTAATCGCTTCCTGGGCATAGGTAAAGTTGTCATAAGCCGATAGAATTATAAAGATCGCTGAAGGGAGCAGGCGCCTGATCTCGGCAAGCGCCTCTAACCCATTGATCCCTGGCATTTTAATATCCATAATCACCAAATCCGGGCTGAATGCTTCCGCCTTTTCGATGGCTTCTCTTCCAGTGCGTGCCGTCTCTAAAACCAATCCTTCCTCGTGCTTTAGGATTTTGCAAACCGATTCCAACATAATTAACTCATCATCGGCAACAAGGATTTTCATCCACAGGCACCTCCTGTACTTTGTCGTCTTTGGGTAAAATAAGCCGGATTGTTGTCCCCTGTTTTGGGACGCTCATGATCTCCAGCAGGTTTTCCCGCCCAAAGAATAACCGTAATCTTTCTCGCACGTTCCAAAGGCCGATCCCGGTGGTATGACCGGATACTTTTCTCCCTTCCTGTAATCTCTTCACCGTCTCGCTGTCCATGCCCAGCCCGTTGTCGGAGACATCGATGATTACCGATTCGTCATTCTGGTAGGCACGGACCTTGATCTGGCCGCCTCCCTCCAGTTGTTCCACCCCATGAATCAAGGCATTTTCCACAATCGGCTGGATGGTCAGGAGAGGGATCTGGAAATCGGCAATTGCCGGGTCGACGTCAATATGCAAGTCAAACCGGTCTCTGCCATATCTGGTTTTTAAGATAAAAAAGTAGTTTTCCAAGTTTTCCGTTTCCTCGCGGATGGTCACGGCCATATTGATCTTCCGGAGGCTATAACGGAGTAATTTGGAGACTTTATCAATAAAATCGGCCGTTTTATCCGCGTCCTCCATAATTGCCAACTGGACACCGGCATTGAGGGTATTAAACAAAAAATGGGGGTTAATCTGGGATTGCAGAGCATGGAGCTCAGCTTCTTTTAGAGTATTTTTCATGGCCAAATTCTGGTATTCTTGTTCTTGCAGTTTCTTTTCCAGATCCGATTTGTTTTTAATCTCTGAGAGCAACTTGCTAATGCTCGTCGCCATTTCGTTAAAGGCCTGGGAGACGACGGTAATTTCATCATTGGACGAGACCGGCAAGGGGGGTAGTTGGAACTCGCCGCGGGAGATGGTCTCCGCCGCCTCAACCAATTTCTTCAACGGCTTGGTCAACCGTGAACCAATCCATATGGTGGAGAGGATACTAAAGATAATCGCCAGGAGGATCATTAAAAGGCCAAGCCGTTGGATATAGTTGATCCGCTCCGTAATCAAGAGGTATTGCATGTTGTTCTCTTCCAGTTGTTTCGTGATCAACCGGTCAACCGCCCATTTAATGTTGGTATTATAACGCAATACCTCCTTGAAGGCCCCGGAATACCCCGCACTGTCCCTGGCTCTTTTGAACCGCACCGCCGCATCGGCTTCCTGCAAAAACAGCTTGGTCATTGTTTTTATATTCTTGAGGAGCAGATAGTTTACGATACTCTCCCCGACAAGCTCTAGATCGTTATATTCCGATTCCACTTCCTGATAATAATGGTAGTAACTGCGCAACATATCAGAACTCCGTTCGACCAGGAATTTTTCCAAAGAAATTACGATATTATCAATGTTTGAACTAAATTCCCTCAGTTTGATGGAGTTCGCCAAGAGACTGTTTATCCTGGACAACAGATGGCTTTGACTGTAGTAGCTAAAGAAACTGACCGAGGCAAAGATGATAATCATGGTTAAAAATGAAAACATAAATTTGTTGCGGATTGATTGTGTAGGTTGTTTACTCACCTTCCTCACCAGCCCGTCCCTTCATGATGAGTTTGCTGTACATCTCATCCACATTGGTCGAATCCACCAAAAATATTGGGAGATAATAGTTTTCTTTTTGTGAACGGCCTTCGATTAAACTGACCAAAGCCAGCAGGCCTTGGGTCCCAAGTTCATAGGGATCGCTGGTCAGCACGGCGGAAATGATATCCCGTTTAATATACCTGACGATCTCTGAATTCAGTCCACTGCCAATGATAGTAACCTGCGAAACCCGGTTGTAATCAACAACCACCTTGGCTACGCCAAGGGTATCGCTGACATCGGAGCAGACGATCGCCTGGATATACGGGTAGTTCTTTAGAATCGTCTGTGTTTGTTCTTCCGCGCCGATGCTTCCCCCCTTCGACTTCATAATCAGCGTTAAATTAAGCTTGGGGTTGCTCTTAATTGCACTTCTGAGGCCACTTAAGTATTGCCGGTAACTGTAATCGGAAAAACTGGAGGCGACGAGGACAGCCACTTCAATCCGGGGGGTCCTGAGATGAGAGGTCGCCTCAAGCAGGGCTTTTCCGGTTTTGGTGCCCAACTCATAGGCGTTAATCCCGATGAAAGAGTGGTAATCTTTGTTTTCAAACTCATCCACCAGGGCAACCACCGGGATCCCTTTTTCCGCCGCCTCTTTGATTAATGACAAAAAACCGGGTTCATTGGGCACCGACAGCAGAATGCCGTCGATCCGCGATAAGATCGCCATTTCTAAATAACGTTCCAGTTCCTTAATATTACGAAAACGGGGGTTATAACACTCCAGAGCAACGTTTTCGCTGGCCGCAACCGCTTGTACCCCGGAAAACACATGTTCCCAATAGGCCTCATCCGTAACGCGGGTAATCATCATACAATGGTAGCGATGGTTGGCTAAAGACAAACCAACCGAACGTTCCGGAATTTCGCCGAAACTGAAAGCCCAATAGATCGCGTAGATTATTACCACTATAGTGATGAGGAAGATGACTTTCCCTTTCATGCCTGCACCTCAAGATAAGTGGGTAGGTATATTCTAATCCTAATTTTAATAGTAAGTAACAATCCTTTTACTATTTCTATTCTTAAGGACTAATTCCTTTTATGATTACCAATTATGATCTCCAAATTATGATCACCGATCTCGGTGATCATAAAAAAAAGGACGGATTAAAAAAAAGGTCCTTATTAAAACCCCTCACGCGCCTTAAACGCTTTAAACGCCAATCCTCTGGAAGAAAAAAGCCCTGTTCCAGATAGGAACAGGGCTTTTTATTTTATTGGGTGTGATCCCCTTCGTTGGGCGAGCGGCCGCTCGCGGGCGTGGCCACCTTAATAATATCGGTCCACCGGGTCGTATAACAAGGCGACAGCCGTTCCTGCCGCAGTCTCCACCTCCCGCCCAGCCCCTGGGCCGCCACTTTGACCGTATCCCGTCCGTACTTGGCGTTGAGCGCGTCCATCTCCCGCATCACCGCCGCGTGTTTCGCCCGGTCCACCCGGTCGAAGAGCGCACCTTGGATCCGGTCCTCCGGCCCGATCTCCAGCGCGATCACCCCGGCCTTTTTGTAGCGGTAACCTTCACGGTAGATCGCCCGGAGGGCGGCGGAGGCATAACGGATGAGCTCGATGGTGCTGTTGGTCGGGACCGGCAATTTACAGACCAGGTTCTTGGCGTATTGGGGTTCATGCGGCTTGAAACTGTTGGTATGGAGGAACACCATTAGCATGCCGGCGCAGGAGCGCTGCCGCCGAAGCTTCTCCGCGCAGCGGGCCGCGTAGGTGGCCACCGCCTCGTTGATCGGGCCCAGCTCGGTTTGGTCCTCCCCGAACGAGCGGGACGTGCAGATTGCTTTCTTCGCCGGCGGGATCAGCTCCATCTCCAAGCAGGCGATCCCGGCCAGTTCTTTTTTGATCCGCAACCCGACCACGGTCATCCGCTTCCGGACCCAGTCGTCATCCAACTGCAGGAAGTCCCAAGCCGTATAAACCTGAGCCGCATTGAGCAGCTTCGCATACTGCCGCCCGATCCCCCAGACTTCCCCGACGTCAAAATCTTTTAACGCTTCCGCAATCTTTTCCGGATCGCCCAAAACACAGATCCCGTTTTGCCCGGGTATTTTCTTCGCCCGGTGGTTGGCCACTTTGGCCAGTACCTTGGTGGGGGCCACTCCGATACTGACGGGGATTCCCACGTGGCGCCCGACCGTCTCCCGGATCGTCCGGGCGTAGGCCGCCCAGTCCACGGTTAAACCGGTCAAGTTTAAAAACGCTTCGTCAATGGAGTAGATCTCCAGTTCCGGGGTGAACCGGCCCAGCGTCTGCATGACCCGGTGGGACAGATCCCCGTAGAGCACATAATTGGAGGAGAAGACCACCACCTGGTGCTGCTCGAGAAAAGCGGCGATCTTAAAGGCGGGCTCCCCCATTTTAATCCCCAGTTGCTTCGCTTCCTCGGACCGGGCGATGATACACCCGTCGTTATTGCTCAGCACCACCACCGGCCGGCCGTTGAGATCGGGCCGGAAGACCCGCTCGCAGGAGACGTAAAAGTTATTACAGTCCACCAGGGCAAACATCAGTAGACCTTCTTGATAACATAGGTGACGATCCCCCACACGGCAAAATCGCTCCCTTCGCGGACCAGGATCGGTTGGTAACTGGGGTTGGCCGGCATCAGGTATAACTGCTCGCCTTTCCGCTGCAGGCGTTTTAAGGTAAACTCCCCGTCCAGATAACAGACGGCCAGGGCATTCGGGCGGTAGGGCACGGCTTTGTCGATCACCAACAGATCCCCGTCCTCCACCCCCGCGTCCGTCATGGAATTCCCTTTGACGGTCCCGTAAAAAGTGGCACTGGGGTTTTTAATCAAAACTTCGTTGAGATCGAGGACCGCCTCCAAATAATCGGCCGCCGGAGACGGAAAACCGGCTGGGATGTGGTGCGCAACCGGTAAAGCCCGCTCCGAACTTTGGTCGGGATAAAACAGCTTAATGCCCATGGTGTCTTGCCCTTCCTTTACGAACATATGTTCGACTATCTAGTTATATTATAAGCCCTGCCCGTCAAATGTCAAGACACCGCCCTTTCTTAAAACAAAGAAAAAAGAGGGATTTCCCCCCTCCTTTTTTACCCGATTTATCCGTGTTATCATCAATACCGGTTTTACACGCCTTTACCCGTTCTACCCGCTTTACCCGTTTACCCGCGAAGCTTTCCCATGTTGTAAAGCGGCCGTCCGTCGCCGTCCAAACCCGCCAATTCCTTGCGGGGTATTGGCCGGTTTGGAAAGATCCCATTTAATCCCGGTTCCTCAGGCCCAAACGTTCGGCGGCTTGCTCCCGCAATTTATACTTGAGAATCTTGCCGGCGGCGTTCATCGGAAACTCGGTGACAAACTCGACGTACCGCGGGGTTTTATGCTTCGCCAGGTGAGACCGGACATAGTCTTTAAGTTCGTCGGCGGTCATCTCCGCCCCGTCCTTCAGGATCACGTAGGCCATAATCTCCTCCCCGTAGTCCTTGTCGGGCACACCAACCACCTGCACATCCTTGACTTTCGGGTGGGTATAAATAAAGTCTTCGATCTCCTTGGGATAGATGTTCTCCCCGCCGCGGATGATCATGTCCTTGATCCGGCCGGTAATCCGGAAATACCCGTTGGCGTCCCGGCAGGCCAGATCTCCCGTATGCAACCAGCCGTTTTCGTCAATCACCGCGGCAGTCGCCTCCGGCATCTTGTAGTAACCTTTCATCACGTTATAACCACGGACGACAAACTCCCCTTCCACCCCGTCGGGCAGGTCGGCCCCGGTCTGCGGGTCAACAATCTTGCACTCCACCCCGGGGAGGGGACGGCCGACCGTTTTAACCCGCAGTTCAAGCGGGTCATCAACCCGGCTCTGCGTACAACCGGGCGAGGCCTCGGTCTGCCCATACACAATGGTGATCTCCCGCATATTCATCTTCTCCACCACGTCCTGCATCACCTTGACCGGGCACGGGCTACCCGCCATGATCCCGGTGCGCATGTGGGAGAAGTCAGTCTTGGCAAAATCCTCGTGCCCAAGCATGGCGATGAACATGGTCGGCACCCCGTGGCAACAGGTAACTTTCTCCTGGGTGATCGCCGCCAAGGACTGCTTGGGCGAAAAATAGGGCAAAGGCACCAAAGTGGCGCCGTGGGTCATCGCCGCCGTCATCGCCAGCACCATCCCAAAGCAGTGAAACATCGGAACGTGTAACAACAGCCGGTCGGCGGTGGACAGATCCATGCAATCACCGATGCATTTCCCGTTATTCACCACATTGTAGTAGGTCAGCATTACCCCTTTGGGAAAACCGGTCGTCCCCGAGGTGTACTGGATGTTGCAGACATCATGCCGGCTAATCGCCAGCGCCCGCCGTTCAACCTCCATGCGGGGCACCCTTTCCGCCAGCGCCAAAGCTTCCTCCCAAGTCAGACAACCCGGCTGTTTGGAGTCAATAGTAATGATATGTCGCAAAAAGGGTAACCGTTTGGCGAAAAGCGGCTGCCCGGGCTCGGTGGTCTCCAGTTCCGGACAGAGTTCTTTCATAATCGCCACATAGTCCGAGTCCTTATACCCATCGGTCATGACCAACGTGTGGGTATCCGACTGGCGGAGCAGGTACTCCGTCTCATGGATTTTATAGGCGGTGTTGACCGTCACCAAAACCGCGCCGATCTTAGTGGTAGCCCAAAAAGTAATAAACCACTGGGGAACATTGGTCGCCCAGATCGCCACATGGTCGCCGGGCTTCACCCCCAAAGCGATCAGGGCGCGGGCAAAAGTGTCCACATCCTCCCGGAACTCCGCGTAGGTCCGGGTGTAATCCATGGTCGTGTAACGGAAAGCGTACTGGTGCGGAAACTCCTCCACCATCCGGTCCAAAACCTGGGGGAAGGTCAGATCAATGAGCGTGTCCTTCTCCCAAACGTACTTCCCGGTCTTCGTCTTGTTGTCAAAGAGCCGCCCGCGGACCGCCTGCCTCTTCAGGTAGCGTTGCATGAAGTTGGCGTAATGGGGGAAGACCACCCCGGCATCGTTAAGCTCCGGCGCCCAGCGTTTCACCCATTCCAGGGTGATGTATCCTTCATAGTTGACCGAGCGTAAAGCCTGCATCATCCGGTCAATGGGCAGGTCGCCCTCGCCCATCATTTTATACTTGACCACCCCGTCTTCGACCACGGAGTCCTTAATATGCACGTATTTGATATAGGCGCCCAGGTTTTGGACGGTGGTCTCCGGTGTTTCCCCGGCAAAGCGGTATGGATGGTGCAGATCCCACAGGGCGGCCACCGCATCACTCCCGACCTGATTCAGAAGATTACATAACCGGCGGGTATCCGCATAAACCCCGTTCGTTTCGACTAAAAGGGTTACCCCCTTGGCCGCGGCCACGGGAGCAAGACGGCGGAGGGCTGCGAGGACGACGGCATCGTCCACCTCATCCCCCGGGCAGGGGTCCTGGTCCGCCAGGAGCCGGACATAAGGCGTGCCCAGTTTGCCGGCGAGCGTGATATACTCCACAATCTCCTGGAAATTGGCCTCCGCCCGCTCCGGAAACTTCAAACAACAGCCCGAAGAGAGGCAGGGAATCTCCAGGTCCAGCCGGGCCAGTTGCTCAACCGTCGCCGGAAGCTGGCTTTCGGTAAAAGGCGGCGCCTTTACGGCAAAGATCTCCTTTCCCAAACCCCGGATCTCAATCCCGTCAAAACCGAAATCCTTCGCCATGGAATAAATATCGGTCCACCCAAAATCGGGGCAGCCCAAAGTAGAAAAGGCAATCTTCATTCCGTCTCTCCTCCCCAAACATAAAAAAACTTCCGCCTTTGCATCACTGCAAGAGACGAAAGTTGTCCTTCCGCGGTACCACTCTTCTTGGTATAAGAATACCCACCTCATCACATCGATCTTTAAAGTGAAAAAACAGACTTTAAAGATGAATGCGCTCTCCTGGTAACGGTGAGAAACCCGTTCATGCCTACTTGCCCGGTTTTGTCAAGGCAACCGGGCTTTCGGATGACTGCTCCCGGGGGAGTCCACCTCGCCGCGGCGCACTGTTTCGCAGCAACCAACAGCTCTCTGTCGTCACCGGCCGGCTGTATGTTGTCCCGTTCCCCGCATTTTTTGTTATTTTGTTATAAAATCGCATCCAGATTACCAGATAACCAACCGGTTGTCAAGTACTGACCTTTGACCGGCCGCACGTAATTTCATCCCCAATCTTTTCAGGCAGAATCACCCTATGACTTACGCACAAAACGATGCGACCGGGCAATTTGCCAATTGACAATCGAACCCGGTTCCATTATCATTTTGGATAATACTCTGCTCCATAAGCAAGACAAGCAAAGACAACTAATCTCCTCGTCCCAGTACGGATAGGGAGTTTTTTATTAGAGAGCGCAAACGGGATACCAAAGGAGGGGCCAAAAATGATCATTGTCATGCAAACCGGGGCGACCGAGGAGCAAATCCAACAGGTCGAAGCGGTCCTTACTCAACTGGGCTTTAAAACCCACCCCATTTATGGCGAAGTAAAAACCGTCATTGGCGCGATTGGCGACAAAAGACTGCTCAACCCGCAATTAATCGCCAACTTGCCCGGGGTGGAAGGAATCGTCCCGATCATGAAGCCCTACAAACTGGCCGGCAAAGAACTGAAACAAGCCAAAACCACCATCCAAATCGACGACCTGACGATCGGCGGCCGGGAAATCATTATCATGGCCGGGCCTTGCGCCGTCGAAAATGAAGAGGTCTTTTACGAAACCGCCCGGAAAGTTAAAGCCGCCGGCGCCAAAATCCTCCGGGGCGGTGCCTACAAGCCCCGCACTTCCCCCTATTCCTTCCAAGGGCTTGAAAAAGAGGGCCTTAAAATGTTGGCGCTCGCCCGCCGGGAGACAGGACTAAAGATCGTCACGGAAGTGGTAGATACCCGTGATGTGGAAATCGTCGCCGAGTACGCTGATATCCTGCAAATCGGGGCCAGAAATATGCAGCATTTCCGCCTGCTCAAAGAAGCCGGGGCCAGCGGCAAACCGGTTTTATTGAAAAGGGGGCTGGCGGCCACCATTGAAGAGTGGTTGATGGCGGCCGAGTACATCATGTCTTCCGGCAATCCCCATATAATTCTCTGTGAAAGAGGGATCCGCACCTTTGAAACGGCCACCAGAAATACGATTGATATAAGTGCCATTCCGGTCGTCCAAGAACTCTCCCACCTTCCCATTATCGTAGACCCCAGCCATGCCACGGGAACATGGAAATATGTCGACGCGCTCTCGAAAGCGGCCGTGGCGGCGGGTGCGGATGGGCTGCTCATTGAAGTCCACGATGACCCGGCCCGGGCCTTGTGTGATGGCCCCCAGTCCCTCCGCCCGGACAAATTTGCTCTCCTGGTCGAAGAGTTAAAAGCGGTGGCCGCCGCCATCCACCGGAGCATTTGAACCCAAAAACAAAGGGGGTTACCGCAAAAGGTTAACCCCCTCTTCCATGCCTATTACGCCCAAGCGTCAACTTCTCGTTATTCGTTCCCATCGCGCCGCGGGTGGTCTGCCTTGGCAAGTAAAGCAGATCCGCTTTTCGTCTTTTCACGCCCCCCGGCTTGCCCGGGCCAACAACCGCCTCGAGCCGGCCGCTGGATTATTCAGCAAGCTCAAACTCTTCTTTACCGGCGCCGCATACGGGGCAGGTCCAATCTTCGGGCACATCCTCCCACTTGGTCCCCGGCGCGATCCCGTCGTCGGGATAACCGGCCTCTTCATCATAGACAAAATCACAGAACAAACAGTTATATTTGGCCATTATATTCCCATCCTTTCTGGTAATGGAATAAGTATAGTATTATTGTTTGGTTCCTGAATTCCTCTTTCGTTGCCGATTTTTTTTAAAATTTTGTTGCAATGAGGGCAGCTCCTGAGTACTTGATAGA
>JAAYMP010000182.1 GCA_012521315.1 Bacillota bacterium | reverse complement strand
CCCACCACCCACAGCTTCCGCGGTTGCCGGCAAAGGGCAAGCCCCAACGAACCGCCGATCAAGCCTAAACCGATCAGAGCAACCCGCTGCCGCTTCATAGGCGCCTCCCCATGGCGGTTAAAACCGGGCTGATCGCTTTGACTAAAGCGCGGAACTGGTCAAAATCCAAGGACTGCGGTCCGTCGGAAAGGGCGGCTTCCGGATTGGGGTGGACTTCCACCATCAAACCGTCGGCCCCCGCCGCCAACGCGGCCCGCGCCAGGGGAAGCACCAGATCGCGGCGGCCGGAGGCGTGGCTGGGGTCGGCGATAACCGGCAGGTGACTCCACTCCTTCGCCAGGGCGATGGCCCCCGCATCCATGGTGTTCCGGGTGGCCGTTTCAAAGGTCCGGATCCCCCGCTCACAGAGGACGACCTGGTAATTTCCTTCTTTCATGATATACTCCGCAGCCATCAACCATTCTTCGATCGTGGCCGCCATCCCTCTTTTTAACAGGACCGGCAGTTTGGTGCGGCCCACCTCCTGCAGGAGGCTGTAATTCTGCATGTTGCGGGCGCCGATCTGGAGCATCTGCACGTACTGGGCGACCAGTTCCACCTCATAAGGGGAGACGACCTCCGAGACCACGGCCAAACCGGTGGCCTGCGCCACCTGCCGGATGAGCTTCAATCCTTCGGCCTTCAAGCCCTGGAAGGAATAGGGCGAAGTCCGCGGTTTATAGGCGCCGCCCCGGATGATCTTCCCGCCCACCGCTTTAATCTGCTCCGCCGTGGACATGAGTTGCTCCTCGTTCTCGATGGCACAGGGCCCGGCGATCAGCACCGCTTCCTCCCCGCCAAAGACCGCCTCCCCCACCTTAACGCAGGTGGGTTGGGCCTTGAAATCTTTACTCGCCAGTTTAAAGGGTCTGAGAACCGGCACAACCCTTTCCACACCCGCCATCGCCGCCACCGTCGACATCAGCTCCGGGCTGCGGTTGCCGATGGCGCCAATGACCGTTATTTCCACCCCCTGCGACAGGTGGACCCCAAAACCCGCCCGGCGCAGTTGTTCTTGAACCCGGGCGACCTGATCCGCCGAGGCATGCCGGGACATGATAATAATCATTGCACACCAATCCTTTCTACCTTTCTACCGTCCTACCAAAAGAACTTCCCGTCACCGGTTATACATTACCCGTGAGGATACGGCCTTTTCCCGCCTTATCCGCCGGGACGAAGGCGGCTTCCCTTTCCTAAGACGAACCCTTAAGCTCGGCCAGGACCGCCGCCAGGGCGCTTAAGAAGCTTTCGTTCTGTTGTTCCGTTCCGATCGTCACCCGGATATGCTGCGGTAAACCAAAGATGTGGGCCGGTCTGACGATTACTCCCCTTTTCATCATTGCTTCGAAGACCTGCACGGCCGGATACGGCGTGGCAAAGAGGATAAAATTGGCAGCACTGGGGGTGTAGGAGAGGCCGAGGGCGGTCAGACCCCGACCAATCTGCGCCATTCCCCTCCGGTTCACTTCCAAACTGCGCGCCACGTGTTCCCGGTCGGCCAGCGCCGCCACCGCCGCCGCCTGGCCAATGCGGTTCACATTAAACGGCTCCCGGACCCGGTTCAGAAAGGCAATCAGTTCCGCATCCCCGACCCCGTAGCCCACCCGAAAGCCGGCCAGGCCGTAAATCTTGGAAAAGGTCCGGAGGGTCAGCACCCGGCCGTCGCCTTTCCATTCGATCCCGTTGGGATAATCCGGATCGGCCACATATTCATAATAGGCTTGGTCGATGATGATCAGTACTTCCGGCGGGATCCGGGCGATAAAGGCCGCCATTTCGGCCCGGGTATTCATTGTCCCGGTCGGGTTGTTCGGATTGCACAGAAAGATCGCTTTGGTCCGGGGGGTCACGGCCGCCGCCATCTTCGCCAAATCATGGCCCAACCCCTCGCCCTTGACCTTGACCAACCGGGCCCCCATCAACTGCGTGGCGTAGGCGTACTCGCCAAAGGTCGGGTCCGCCACAATCACCTCGTCGCCCGGCCGGAAAAAGGCCTCGGCCACCAGTTTAATCACCTCGTCGCAGCCGTTCCCGACAATAATCTCTTCGGGAGAGACCTCGAGTTCGGCCGCCAAGGCCGTCTTTAACACGTAACAGTTCCCATCGGGGTAAAGATGGGTTTCGGCCAGGGCCGCCGTCGCCGCTTGCAGAGCGCGGGGCGAAGGCCCCAGGGGGTTTTCGTTGGAAGCCAGTTTGATTACTTCCGCGAGCCCCAATTCGCGCTGCACTTCTTCAATGGGTTTACCGGGAACGTAGGGGGTAATCCCCAGGATCTCCCGGCGGATCAATTTTTCAACCGTCATTGTTCCATCCTCCCTCCACCAACTGCCATCTTCCGTCCCAGACCACGACCACCCGCGCCGCATTGGCGGGGGCTGCCCGCTCCAAGCCCAAGCCCGCCCGGAAGAAAGCCCGGATAAAACCGCCGTGGGTGACGACAATAACCCGTCGTCCGGCAAAAACCGCTGCCAACATCGCCATCGTCGCCACCGCCCGGGCCTCGATCGCCCGGCGCGACTCCAGGCCCGGTAAGGCCAGTTGGTCGCTGCCTTGCGGGAATTTGGCTTTAACCTCCTCGATCGTTAAACCTTCCAGCGGTCCAAAACTCCGTTCGCGCAGTCCTTTATGGAAAAAAACCGGAATCATCAGCGCCTGGCCGATCAGCTCGCCGCTCTCCGCGCTCCGCCGCAGATCGCTGGCCACCACCAACTCCCAGCCTTCGTCCTTGATCGCCACGGCCAGCCGCCCAATCTCCGCTAGCCCTTCTTCATTCATCGGCGTATCCGTGACCCCTTGGATCCGGTTCTCGCGGTTCCAATCGGTACTTCCGTGGCGGACCAGACAAAACCTAGTCGCCGGCCGGGAGCCGGTCGGGACGGAGGACTTTGGCGGCTCGTAAATAGACATGGTGCACCTCCTGATCGGCATCGCCGTGATAAGCATGGAGCAGAACCCGGATGCACCGGGGTAAAGACCCCGGCACCGCCATCTCCACACTATCCAGTAACGCCCAGTCATCATAACCCAACTGCCGGGCGGCTTCCGCCGGGAAAGCGGCGTTCAGGTCGGGGGTCGCCGTAAAAATGACACTGATCACCCGCCGGGGGTCGATCTTATTCCGCCCGATCAGCTCGGTCAGCAACTCCCGTGTCGCCGCGAGGATCTCCTCCCGGGTGTTGGCGTCAACCGTCGTCGCCCCCCGGAACGCTTTTACCGTCTCCACCTTTCTCCTCCTCTCCTCTTTTTTGCCGGCGAAAGCGCGGCGAAAAAGCCTCGCCAATCTCCTATTTAATCGCCCGGTGCCCGAGGCCCACCGCAACCTCATTCAGGTGCAAGAGACCGACCGCACAAAACACCGCTATACTTAAATGTTCACCCCGGCGGGCCAGGCCGATCTTTCCACCCAGGTTCAAACCGAAAGCCTTCGGGATAATCTGCTGTAAAGCCTCGTGGGTAGCCCCGGCCACCGCACCTTCTCCCATGTGGGTATCATCCACCAAAAATTCGCGTTTGGCGGCCACCACCGCCCGTTCAATGATGGTCTTGACCGACTGCATCATCTCGCCGCCAAAATCAACCGCGGCGGCCTGGATCCCTTCGGCCTGGAGCATCTCCTTAAAGGCCCGTTCTTCTTCCCGTGAACGGCTGATCGCCATCTTCAGGGCGGCCGCCGCCACCTCTTTACTGCTTCCGATCACCACGCGCCTCACCCCCTCCGGTAATAAAAAAAGCACCCTACGGAGTGCCTGCAAACGAAGGAATTACCCTATGTCAGCTGCCACACTACCGTCTTGCCTTTTTAAATCAATCTAGCATATTTCCCCATTTTACGCAAGACGGCAGCAGGCATTCTTGCCATTTTTTAATAAAGCCGGTACACCGGCCGCCCTTCCAACCGTTCGACCACACAAAAGGTGGCCCGGAAGGACGGGACCAGAAGTAAGAGCTGAATCAGACACAAAGTAACAACCAGAATGATCAGCAAATTTTTCCAAAAGCGTTCCATGGACGTAAGCCCCTTTCGTTAAAGGCGGTCATATGCGGTCTCCGGCGGCTTTCCCCCAGTCGGTTTGAAACTCCGCAATGATCCGGCGCAGCGCCGGCAAGGCCTTTCGGGCGGCGGCTTCTCCCTTTTTGATGCATTCCTCCACCCGCGAAAACTGGAGCGTGCCGACGTCCCCCACCTCGGGAACCAGGATAAAATCGGCCTGCTTTAACTGGATCCCGTCCAACTGGTGCATCATAATCTCCGAACTGCGGTATAGAATATCAAAGACGCTCCGGGGCGGTTCCGCCACCAGCTTACCGGGGACGTAAACGGCAAAGACCAGATCCGTTCCCATCGCCGTCGCGGCTTTGACCGGAACACCCGCCACCAAGCCGCCGTCGACCAAGAGGTGCTCGCCGTAGGGAACCGGGGTGAAGACCCCCGGAATCGAGATCGACGCCCGGAGCGCCAGCTCAAGGGGGCCCTGGCTAAAAACAACCTCCTCCCCAGTGAGCAGGTCGGTAGCAACAATCCGGACCGGAAGCCCCAACTCCTCCAACTTCTTGCGCTTGGTCAATAACCGGATTAAAGGAAGCAGCCGCTTCCCCTCCACCAGTCCGTACCGGGGAAAACGGAGGTCGACAAATTCTTCCCAGGCGATCCGGGCCGCTAAGGCCGCCAAGTATTTCAGATCGGTTCCGGCGGCGAAGAGCGCCGCCATCACCGCCCCCATACTCGTTCCGGCCAGGGCATCCACCGGGATCTCCTCTTCCTGCAGGACCTTTAAGACCCCAAGATGAGCGAAACCACGGACCCCGCCGCCCCCTAAAGCCCAGGCAATCCGGGGCCTTGGTTGTAAAGCATTCATCGCAATCTTCCCCCCCTTACCGTCAGTATACCACAGGAGTTGACCCCACTCCAAGGGGAGCCTTCGCTTCCTCAACCGCCGGCCGCAACCACCAATTCTTCCTTTCCGCCCTGGTTTCCGCTGCGGACCGGTGGGTATTTCTCCGGCGGCGCCGCACGGTCAATCGCCCCGTCTCCGGTGGCTGGTTCCGGCCGGAAAACCCAGTGAATGACCTCTTCAATCCGGCGCACGGGAATGATTTCGATCCCGGTCCCATCCGTAAAGGAATCCTGCCAATTCTCGGCCGGAATCAACACCCGCTTGACACCGGCTTCCTTGGCCGCCTGGATCTTGGGAACGATCCCGCCGACCGGCAAGACCATACCCAGGATAGAGACCTCCCCGGTCATTGCCACCAGATTATCCACCGGTTGGCCGGTCAAGGCCGAATAGACCACCGTGACCAGCGCAATCCCGGCCGACGGGCCATCCAGCGGGATCCCCCCCGGGAAATTTATATGCAGGTCATATTTGGTACAATCAAGATTGAAGTATTTTTTCAAGATGGTCAAGACATTTTCCACCGATTCCCTGGCCGTACTCCGCCGCCGGATTGTCCGCCCGTGCTCACCCATCTCCTCTTCTTCGACGACCCCGGTGGCAATCACCCGTCCCCGCTCCTCCGCCGCCGGTACGGCCGTTGCTTCCAGGGCGACAAGGATTCCCTGGTTTGGGCCGTAGACCGCCAAGCCATTGGCGTAACCCACTTGGGGTTTGGCCGGAACTTTCTTCTGGGGCCGCGGGGCATACTGTCCGTTGTTGATCACCCACTCCAGATCCTTCCGCCGGATCAGCTTGTACCCCTCCGTCAGCGCCACACCGGCGGCCAGTTGCACCATGTTGACACAGTCCCGCCCGTTATGGGCATATTTGCCGATCAGCTCAAGACAGCCCTCTTCCAACTCAAATTCGATCTTCCGGACCGCGTTCAGCGCAATCCGTTGGATCTCCTCCGGGGTGAGGGCGCGGAAGAAAACCTCCACGCAACGGGAGCGGAGCGCCGCCGGGATCTCATGCGGTTGACGGGTGGTCGCCCCGATTAAACGGAAATCGGCGGGCAGGCCGTTCTGGAAAATATCATGAATATGCGAAGGGATATTATGATCTTCCGAACTGTAATAGGCGCTTTCAAAAAAGACCTTCCGGTCTTCCAACACCTTCAACAGCTTGTTCATCTGGTAAGGATGGAGTTCGCCGATCTCGTCAATAAAGAGGATCCCACCGTGCGCTTTGGTCACGGCGCCCGGTTTGGGTTGGGGGATCCCGGCGATCCCCATGGGACCCGCCCCTTGGTAGATCGGATCGTGGACCGAACCAATCAACGGGTCGGCGATCCCCCGTTCATCAAAGCGGGCGGTCGTCGCATCCACCTCAATAAACTTCGCGTTCGGCTTCAGTGGTGACAAAGGATTTCCTTTCGCTTCCTCCAGAACCACGCGGGCGGCCGCGGTCTTGCCCACCCCCGGTGGCCCGTAGATCAACAGGTGTTGCGGGTTGGGCCCGCACAGGGCCGCCCGTAACGCCTTCAACCCGTCTTCTTGGCCGATGATCTCGTCAAACTTGGTCGGTCGGGTTTTTTCGGAAAGGGGTTCCGTCAGGGAGATCGCGCGCAAACGCTGCAGCTTTTCCAACTCCTTTTTGGCTTCCCGGTCAACAGCGATTCTCGTTCCTTGCTGTGCGCGCAGGAGGTTCCAAAAATAGAGGCCGATTACAATGGCGAAAAAAAGGTTGATCAAACCCAAAATGCTTCCGGCGTAATTCATCGTTTCCTTTCCCTCCCAGTTCGATCCCAACTTACCGTATATTATCCCCTGCGGTGTTAAATTCATGAGTTTTTTCCAAAAAAAAACCCGCCGCTTGGCGGGTTTTATGCTGATTCTTCCTTTTTTTTCTTGCGCGTTTCCGCGCTGGTGGAAAGGAGCGGCTCTTTTCTTCCTTCCACCATTTCCTTGGTGATCACACATTTCTTCACATCGCCGCGGGAGGGAATCTCGTACATCACATCCAGCAGTAATTTCTCGATAATCGACCGTAGCCCCCGGGCCCCGGCGTTCCGTTTCATCGTCAGCGTGGCAATGGCCTCCAGGGAATCGGGGGTAAACTCCAACTCCACGCCGTCCAGCTCCAACATCTTCTTATACTGTTTGACCAGGGCGTT
>JAAYMP010000016.1 GCA_012521315.1 Bacillota bacterium | reverse complement strand
GCACAAAAAGTAAATTTAAATCAAACCCTTCTGCCACTTCTCCGCCCAGCAAAGAATACAACTCCGCACTGGAAAGGAAGATCAATACCGGAACAACTAAAGCCGCCAAATACCAGTGGAACTTTATTTTCCACGTAAAAATCCGACAGAACCAGAGACGTACACTTCCGCCGTTCACTTTAATTACAAGCACAGCCGCAAGAAGCGGACCAAAACCGACCAGTAAAGTGAAAAACAAGGAGGTAAGTCCATTAGAAAAAATCCCAATAAAAATAGGTCAAGAAAACGGAACTAAATCCCGCCGCGTGTCGTCATTTACATATATCAAACAAGAAAGATGTGATTCGATGAAAAAGAAACACTTGCGCAATATTTTTATGGTCGTGGGTATAATTGTTGTTTCCCTCTTACTTTTCTTAAGCCAAGTGCACAAAGTGGGCGGCTCTAATTCTGGTACCACAAAAACGGAGCAGCTGAGCTCAACAAGAAGACAATTATCTACCAGCTGCAATTACCAAATAACAGAAGACAAAGTCATCTTCGATTTTGCGTTAACCAATCACTCCTCCAAAGCACTGGTCCTGCCGTTTGGTTCGGGGCAGCAGTTTGAACTGGTGGTCAAAGATGAAAAGGGTGAAGAGGTCTACCGGTATTCGGACGGTAAATTCTTCACCTTGGCCTTGGTCTATAAGCAGATTAACCCGGGGGAAGCTTTACGCTGGCAGGACCAGTGGGACCGGCGGGACAAAGCGGGAAATTTGGTGAGGCCTGGGCGCTACCGCGCGGAGGTCGAGGTTTTGGTCATCCCGGAAGAGGACGGGGATAAAATCGAGGACCGCCAGTTAAGAACCACTATCGAATTTACCCTTCCGGAAAGTCAACCGGTGGATGAGCAGGAGAGCGGGGAGAAGACTGTCAAGGGAGAACCTCCGGTGGCATCCGGAGAAAGGGAAAGCAAGATCATTTCCAGCGCGGAGGCGAAAGCAATGATCGCCAACACGGCCACCGCGGTCATGCAAGCGCTCGGCGCCAAAGATGCGGAAAAACTGGCGGAATATGTCCACCCGGTCAAAGGGGTCCGGTTCACCCCGTACACCTACGTCGACACCGAGCGGGATCTGGTCTTTACCTCAAATGATATAAGGAATTTCTTTAATAACCAGCGGCGTTACCTGTGGGGTTATTACGACGGCAGCGGTGAAGAGATCATGTTAACCCCCGGCGAATATTACGAGAGATTCATCTACTCCGCCGACTTTATCAACGCCCCGCAAATTGGTTACAACCAAGTATTAAGCAGCGGGAATGCTCTGGAAAACCAATTTGAGGTTTATGAAAACCCGATCATCGTCGAATATTATTTCCCCGGTTTTGATCCGGCTTACGAGGGGATGGACTGGCAAAGCCTCCGTTTGGTGTTCGAGAAATACGAAGATGAGTGGCGGTTGACAGGGATTATTCATAACCAGTGGACGATCTAAGCCAGACTATACTTGGATTAACTTAAATAAAGCGCAGTTCCCGGTATAATGCTCTTTCGTGTGGAGCATGAGCACCGGTCCTGCGCTTTTAGTTTGTCGCTTGGGTTCCTTTCTTCCTTTTCGGATTACTTTAGAGCAATAACCGCTCCCTTGTTACTTGGTTGGGAATGGTAAGGGCAGTTTCGGAATGATCGAAAACTTCGTGTACCCGTTTGGGATCTCAAATAACTCATCCGGCTGTTTGCCTTCGACGATATTCCGGTACTCAATGGTCGAAGTGACCTTCCCCTTGGCGTCCTTGGTTTGGGTCTTGACCGCAAAACCCAGTTCCTCTGAGAACCATTGGACCAAGATACCGTATTTCCGTTCTTTATAGGTATATTGAATGATCTGGCAATCATAACCGTTGACGGTCTCGCTGCCGAGGGTCTTCATCTCATACTCGAATTCCGAGTTGAGTTGGTTGGGATCAAACGGGAAGCTCACTTCCATATATTGTTGATCCGGCAGCAGCGTCCAACTGACCTTTTTATCCAGGCGCAGGATGGTAACGGTAACGGTATCGCCTTCGGTGATCTCTTGACGGATCTTCTCTGTTCCCTGTACATAGATTGTCCCGTTGGTCACCTTCCCCTTGGCGTCGGTAAGGATCATCTCCCCGGAGAACTCCGGCTTGGCCGCCAGGACGAGCCCGGAGCAGATGAAAACCACTGCCAGCAGGAGAAACAGCTTTGTAACCAGTCGTTTTGCCATTCTTGTCACAACTCCTTTGTCTTAATAATCCTGAACGCCCTCCCCTTCCGGGAAGCCCGCAAGATCTCCCGGATCTTTTCCCGCCGTGGAAAGCGCCTGTTTTGATTATACATCCAGATTCTCAACAAAAAATAAACAGCACATTAGTCCGGCTAAATACCATTTGCTAAATTACAAAGAATGTCATATAATTGTTTTCAAATTTACCCAAACTTTTTATTAACCAATCGTCAAAACCACGGGGTTTTTAGCAGTCACAAAGGAGGTTATCAAAGTGGAAAAAAGAGAACGGTTTGCGTCCCGGTTAGGCTTTATCTTAATCTCGGCGGGCTGCTCCATCGGCCTGGGT
>JAAYMP010000181.1 GCA_012521315.1 Bacillota bacterium | reverse complement strand
ATTAAGTGGCGGAGAGAGCGAGATTCGAACTCGCGAGGGGCGTAAACCCCTACCCGCTTTCGAGGCGGGCGCCTTCAACCACTCAGCCATCTCTCCTTCTTAATTCCACAGCAGTTAACCCTGGTTTTTCTTTGTTTCTTGGTTCTGGATTGACAGAAACTCCTGATATATTTTACACATAAGACGCCCAATGGTCAAGTCTCTTTCCCTGGAAACCCCCTTTTCCCCTGGAAGAAATCTGTGAGTAACCGGCCGGCCGCTTCGGCCATGACCCCGCCGGTCACCTCTATCCGGTGGTTAAGCCGCCCGTCTTTGACGATATTCATCAATGAACCGGCCGCCCCCGCCTTTGGGTCAAAGGCGCCAAAGACCAACCGGTCCAATCGGGCATTGACCATTGCCCCCGCGCACATCGGACAAGGCTCCAAGGTTACGTAAAGCGTCATGCCGTGGAGCCGCCAACTCCCCCGCCGGGCTGCAGCCGCACGGAGCGCAAGAATTTCGGCATGGGCCGTGGGGTCCCCCAGGCTTTCCCGTAGGTTATGGCCGCGGGCAAAAACCTCCCCCTGGTAAACAACGACCGCACCAATCGGCACTTCATCACGGGCGAAAGCTTTTTCCGCTTCCCGCAAAGCCTCTTCCATAAATTTCCGGTCCTGCGCTTCCATCCAAGCGTCTCCTTTGGCCCCTTTCTTCTCCGCTTTCCAGTTTACCCGGTTCCGGCCGCTTTGTAAAGACCGCCGCCTGCCTTCCCCTGTTCTTTCCCCTTTGTTTTTGGCCATTGGCGCCCGTTCGCCGGGCGTGAACCAACCGGCTCAGATCGCCTCACTAATCCTTGACTTTAATATTGATTTATGATATTATATTAGCTAACTCAAGTGCGCCCGTAGCTCAGTTGGATAGAGTGTTTGACTACGAATCAAAAGGTCGCAGGTTCGAATCCTGCCGGGCGCGCCATTTTATTATCATGCGCCGTAAAACGAAACCAGAGGAAATCCTCTGGTTTTTCTGCTTTCAGTAAAATATTCTGAAGTTCTCCATTCCCCGCCTGCCAACACGGCCGTGGTAAGAAATTGCTCGCTTTCCCCGCTTCGTCCCATGGTACGGCAACGCGCCAACGGCTCCTTTCGGGTTTACCTCAAGAAGGATAACGGCTTTCTCTACAGAAGGAACCGCCGAAAAGATCCTTGCTCTCTTCGTAAAAACGATCGGCCAGGTTCTTCAGGCAGGAAGTCAGTTTCTTTAAGAATTCCACCGAAAGACCCTGATTGGTTGGGGTGGTCTCTTCTCCTCCGCCGCCTTGCATCCTTTCCCACGCACCAGTCAGGGGATTTTGGAAATAAAAGTTTTGGTCTTGCCCGTTGTAGATCCCGGTTACTTTAATTTTGAGCATCGGATTTCTTTTCACAACAGCAATTGTATATTTGATCGGCGCCATGGTCCCGCCCTCCTTCTTCTCCGCCTTATTCCTATTTTATGTTACAAGCCATCATTTGTTGCAAGCAGCAACAATTATCCTAAAGTTATCTTTCCGGCAGCCGATAAATTTAGGGACAAGGATGTCTCCCCCTAAAATGACACGGACGTCCCGCCTCACCATCCGGTGAGGCTTTTCTATGCCCGCCGTGAACTTCTCTTGCACCGATTAAGCAATTCTGTTATAATTAAGAGGATCTTGAGAAAAGGCCCCGTAGCTCAGTGGATAGAGCAGCGGTTTCCTAAACCGCGTGTCGGACGTTCGAGTCGTCTCGGGGCCGCCATTTTTTTATACCAAAAAACCCCGGTTTAATACCGGGGGTTTTTCTATGTCCAAAACCGCGTGGCGAAACCCAAAGCATTTTGACGGCTGCTTTTCTTAAGGTAAAAGAGACCGTTACCGCCGCCTTCTCAGCTCCGCAAAGATATCCGCCAGTTCAATGTGGCGTTCGACCAGAAGCACCAGCAGATGATAGAAAAGATCGGCGGCCTCGTACACCAATTCGTCTTTACTGTTGTTCTTGGCGGCAATGATCACTTCCGCGGTTTCCTCGCCCACCTTCTTCAGGATCTTGTCGATCCCTTCTTTAAAAAGGTAGGCTGTATAGGAACCTTCCGGCATCTGTTCCCGCCGCTCCTGGATCAGGTTGTACAATTCGTAAAGAATCGCCGGTCCTTCCCGCCCGGCCGCATACATGGGCGCCGGATCAACCAGTATGTTCTCGACTTCGTTTCCCTCCAGATCCTGGTAAAAACAGGAGTAATGCCCGGTATGGCAGGCGACTCCGGTCTGTTCCACCAAGATAAGCAGAGTATCACGATCACAATCGTACATAATTTGTTTGACCTTTTGCCGGTGCCCGGAACTTTCCCCTTTCATCCACAGACAATTCCGGCGCCGGGAGAAAAACCAGGTTTGGCCGGTCTCTTTGGTGCGCTGGAGCGCCTCGGCATTCATGTAGGCCACCATCAAAACCCGGCCGCTCTTAGCGTCCTGGACCACCGCCGGCACCAGACCATTTTCATCAAAGCGGATCTGATCCGTCATAACCGTACTTTCACTCCCTTGTCGGCCAAAAATTGTTTCGCTTCCGCAATCGTGTGGCGCCGGAAATGGAAGATGGACGCGCAAAGAACCGCATCAGCTTTGCCGTGCACAACAGCCTCCCAAAGGTGTTCAAGGCGGCCGGCCCCGCCGGAGGCAATCACCGGGATTTGCACCGCGCCGCGCACGGCGGCTGTCAATTCAAGATCATAACCATCCTCCGTCCCGTCCTTGTCCATACTGGTCAAAAGAATCTCCCCCGCGCCAAGCGCTTCCACTTCTTTGGCCCAAGTGATCGCATCCAACGGGGTCGGGGTCTTTCCGCCGCCAATATAAACCCGCCAAAACCCGTCCGCCTCTTTCCGCGCATCAATGGCTACAATAATGCGCCGGCTGCCGAATTCGTTGGCCCCGGCCGCAAGCAAAGACGGGTCCTTGACCGCCGCTGAACTGATCGCCACTTTAGCCGCCCCCGCCGCCAAGATCCGGCGCATCCCCTCAAGGTCACGGATCCCGCCGCCAACCGCCAGGGGAATTGAGAGGTCTCGGGTGGCTTTGGCCACCACCTCCACCATCGTCGCCCTTCCTTCACTGGTCGCCATTATATCAAGGAAGACCAGTTCATCGGCGCCTTCTTGGTCGTAGTAGGTCGCCAGTTCCACCGGATCGCCCGCATCGCGCAAGTTTTCAAAATTAACGCCCTTGACCACCCGCCCGTTACACACATCCAGGCAGGGTATGATTCTGATTTCCTGCAACTTCAACCATCTCCACTTGTTTATTTACTGCCTTAACCCGCCACCGCCAAGGCTTCAGCCAGGCTAAATGCGCCGTCATAGAGGGCTTTTCCGATCACCACTCCGGAAACCCCCACCGCTTCCAGTTTTTTTAGCTCCCGAATGTCCTGGAGCGAAGAAACCCCTCCGGACGCAATGATCTGCAGCCCTGTTTTCTCTGCCATGCGGCGGGTCGCCATGATGTTCGGTCCCGTCAGCAACCCGTCCCGGCTGATATCGGTGAAGATTGCGGTTGTAACCCCCAGCTCACGCATGGCTGCTCCGAAGTCTTCCGCGGCCAGCGGCACGGTGGAAACCCAACCTTCCACCGCCACCCGGCCATCCCGGGCGTCAATCCCGAGGATAATCTTTTCCGGTCCGAACTCCGCCAGCAATTCTTTGACAAATTCGGGGGCGGATACCGCTTTAGTCCCAATGATGACCCGGGCGGCACCCAGGTCCAGGATTCTTTTAACATCGGCGCGGCTGCGGAGCCCTCCCCCCACCTGAAAAGGGAGATCGACCGCCCCCGCGATCCGCTCGATGCTCTTCAGATTGCGGGATAAACCGGAAAAGGCCCCATCCAAGTCGACCACATGCAGCCACGCCGCTCCCTCCCGGGCGAACCGGCGGGCGATTTCTTCCGGTTGGTCCGCATAAACCGTTTTGCGGTCGGCCTGCCCCTGGACCAAACGGACACACTGCCCGTCTTTGAGATCAATCGCCGGAAAAACAATCATCAGCATCGCCCCGTCATTTATTTTTCAGTATTAAATTAAAGGGTCTCCTTCGAGCTCCAAACCCCTTCCACCCGAGCTTCGATGGTAACCGCATTTTTTAAAGCGCGGCCAAAGGCCTTAAAGATCGCCTCAAGAATATGGTGGCCGTTCTCGCCCCGGATCAGATCAATATGGAGATTCATCCCGCCGTAATTGGCCACGGCTTGGAAAAATTCCTTGGCGTTTTCCACGGAAAAATTCCCCATCCGTTCCCTGGTCAAGGGCACGTTGTAAACCAGGAAAGAACGGCCGGACAGATCCAAGACCACCCGGACCAAGGCTTCGTCCATCGGTACCGTGGCCTCGCCGTAACGGTTGATCCCTTTCTTCTCCGCTAAAGCTTCCTTGAGGGCTTGTCCGAGACAGATCCCAACGTCTTCAACCGTATGGTGGTCATCAACGGCAAGGTCCCCACCGGCCTTGACCTCCAGATCGCACAGGCTGTGGACGGCAAAAAGCGTTAGCATGTGGTTGAAAAAGGGGATCTCCGTCTCAATCGCATGCCGGCCGCTCCCGTCAAGGACTAAAGATAACTTCACATCCGTCTCGGCGGTCTTGCGCTCAACTTGGCCGGTCCTCTTCATTCCCATTGGCCTTCTCCTTTCTTATCCGTACCGAATTGGCATGGGCGGTCAACCCCTCAACCATGGCCAGTTTAATGATGTCATCCGCGTCCTGCCGGATCCCCGCGCGGGAATAATACAATAAACTGGAGGTTTTCATAAAAGTATCGACCGTCACCGGGGAATTGAAACGGGCGGTTCCGCCCGTCGGCAGAATGTGGTTGGGCCCGGCGTAATAGTCGCCAACAGGTTCCGGCGTGTATTTCCCCATAAAGATGGCCCCCGCATTCTTCACCTTGCTTAACATGGCAAATGGATCTTCCACCATCAATTCCAGATGTTCGGGGGCGATCAGATTCGCCACCCGGCAGGCCTCATCCAGATCGGCCGTCAGGATGAAAACGCCGTTTTTGGCCAGCGCCTCTTCGATAATCTCCCGCCGGGAAAGATCCCTAATTTGCTTTTGGATCTCCGCTTCCACCCGGTCAAGCAAAGCCTCTTCCGGGGTGACCAGCATACTCCGGGCCATCGTGTCGTGTTCGGCCTGGGACATCAGATCCGCCGCCAGGTAAGCCGGGTCCGCTTTCCCGTCGGCAATGACCAAAATCTCACTGGGACCGGCCAACATGTCGATGTTCACTTCACCATAGACCATTTTCTTGGCCACCGTAACATAAATGTTCCCCGGACCGGTAATCAAATCCACCTTTTTAATGGTCTCCGTCCCCCGGGCGAGGGCAAAAACAGCCTGGGCGCCCCCCATCTTATAAATCTCGTCGATCCCCAGTTCCGCCGCGGCCACCAGCGTATAAGGGTTAACCTCCCCTTTGGCGTTGGGAGGAGTGGCCATCACCAGCTCTCTAACCCCGGCCACCTGCGCTGGAATCGCATTCATCAGCACCGATGATGGATAGGCCGCCGTTCCCCCCGGAACATAGATTCCCACCCTTTCCACCGGCCTGATGATTTGCCCCAGAAGATTCCCTTGTTCATCCGGCTCGAACCAGGAGTTCTTCCGTTGCCGGTTATGAAAGGCCCTGATCTTCGCGATGGCGGCCCGTAACGCCTTGAGAAAAGCCTCATCCACCAGCGTATAAGCTCTGTCCTTTTCCGCGGCGCTGACCTTGAAGTTTTCTTCGGTAATCTCCGCTCCGTCAAATCGCCGGCTATATTCAAAGAGCGCCTGATTACCCCGGGTAGTGACTTCCCGCCCGATGACGGCGACCAGTTCCGCTATGCGTTCCAAATCGGCCCGGGCCGCTTGGAGAAAAGCGTCCAGCTCTTCATGGGCTGTATTGACGCGCCTAATCTTCATGCCCCTTCCCCCTCCGCTGCTGCATAATCTGGACCAAGGGTTCAATCCGGTCAAATTTCGTCCGGAAACTAACCCGGTTTGAGATCAGACGGGTAGTCGAATCCATAATATGGGCCAACTCAACCAGGTTGTTTTCCCGCAGCGTCCTCCCGCTGGAGACAATGTCCACAATCATATCGGCGATCCCGATCAGCGGCGCCAGTTCGATGTTGCCGTGGAGTTTGATCACTTCCACCTGCATCCCTTGGTTACGAAAGAATTCTTCGGCCACCCGGGGGAACTTGGTGGCGACCCGCCGGTAATTCAGATCCTTTAACCGCACATGCTGCATGGCGGCAGGCACCGCCACGACAAAGCGGCAAGCGCCAAAACCCAAATCAACCAGTTCAAAAACGTCTTTTTGTTGCTCGACGATGACATCTTTACCCACAATACCCAGATCCGCCGCGCCCTGTTCGACATAGGTGGGTACATCCGTCGGCCGGCACATTAGATATCTGACCCTTGCTTCGGGGAAAGCAAAGACTAGGTTTCGGGTATCTTCGGAGACCCCTTCGTGGGGCAGGCCCACCGCCGCCAACAACGCCAAAGTGGACCGGAGTAAATTCCCCTTGCAAAGAGCAATGGTTAAAAAATCATTCTGCATCCTCTATCCCCACCTAATTCAGGTATATGACTTGATAGTTGCCAAGCTGCCGGGCTTTATCCTCCAGTTCCTCCTTGGTACTCTCTTGCACGTCGGCTTCGACGATATAGCCCTGGTCCCTTAGTTCTTGGGCTTTGGCGACAATTCGTGGCCAGTCGGTTCCACCGACCAGATAGTGGGCCGGTTCCTTCTCTGGCTCCTTTAAGACCAAAGCCAGCCGGTCCATCCCAATGGCAAAACCCGTAGCCGGACAAGGGAAGCCAAACTGGTTGAGCAGGTTGTCGTAGCGCCCCCCGCCCAACAAGCCATACCCCAGTTCGGAAGAGTAGCCTTCAAAGACAATCCCTGTGTAATAATCCAAACCGCGGAGAACACCCATATCGATGACAATATGATCGGCAAAACCATAGGCTTTGAGCGCTTCATAAACTTTTAGTAATTCGGCCACTGCTAGTGATGCCCGCCGGTTTGTTTCGATCGCACCCAACCGGTCCAGCACCTCGATCCCGCCATGGAGCACCGGAAGCCGGGCAATAGTCTCTTTCAGCCCGTCATCACAGTGGGAGTCGTTCAAGACCCGGGCCAATTCCACCAGATCTTTCTTTTCCACCAAATGCCGGACCCTTTTTTGTTCCGTTTCCGTCATCCCGCTTACGGCCAGAAGGCTATTGAAGATCTCGATCTGATTCAAACTAATTTTAAAGTTATCCAACCCCATGGCGCGTAATGTTTCCACCGCAATATTGATCACTTCGGCATCGGCCCGAGGTCCGGAAGCACCCAACAGTTCAATCCCCATCTGCCAGAACTCCCGGTACTGCGCCTTTTGCGGCTGCACGTGCCGGAAGACATTGGCAATATAGCAGAGGCGCTGGGGGAACACTGCTTCGCGCAGATGCGTTGCGGCCATCCGGGCAATCCCGACGGTCAT
>JAAYMP010000180.1 GCA_012521315.1 Bacillota bacterium | reverse complement strand
GGCGGTCCTGCCGCTTCTTGATATCATCATTGAGGTGACGGATGCCCGGATTCCGAAAAGCAGCCGTAACCCGGATTTAATCAACTTGACCAGGAATAAACCCCGCCTTTTACTGCTGAACAAGGCAGACCTGGCCGATCCGGTCGCTACCGACCGGTGGGTCAATTACTACCGGTTGGCGGGGGAGATGGTCGTCCCGTTTAATGCCCGGACCGGAGAGCAACTTGCCGTCTTGGAAGAGCTGGTTAACCAGGTTGGACGGGAATATTTGGCCACGAAACCCATCTGGCGGTTGGGGGTCGTCGGGGTGCCAAACTGTGGGAAGTCCTCTGTCCTAAACCGTTTAGCAGGGCGCAGTGCCGCACAGGTCGGGGAGAAGCCGGGCGTCACCAGGGGGCGACAGTGGGTGAAAAGGGGAAGATGGGAGATTCTGGATACACCGGGGATGTTGTGGCCGAAGATTGGCGACCTGGCGACCGGTTTGAAGTTGGCGTGGGTGGGGACGATCAAGCCGGAGAACCTGGACCCGGAAGAGTTGGTCTTAAATCTGCTTGGTTGGCTCCAGGAAAATTACCCGGTCGCTTTGGCAACTTATTATGGGCTCACGCCCACGGAAGGGTCGGACGAACCCTATTCTGTCCTGCAGGTGATCGGAAAACGCCGCGGTTGCCTCCGCCGCGGCGGTGAAGTTGACCTGCGGCGGACGGCCGAATTAATCGGTGCTGATTTTCGCCAGGGGAAACTGGGGAGCATCACCCTGGAAACACCTAGTGCTTCCCGTGTTTCACCGTGAACAGGCGGAGAAAACAGACCCCGCCGACCAGGGTATTAAGGTAATAACTCAACAGACGCCAGATGGTAACCGAGATGGCCTGCAAATGCTTGGGAAGATAGATGGCAAAGAGGGAGAAGAAACCGATCTCCGCCACCCCGCTTCCCCCCGGAATGGGGACAAACGAGAGTAAGAAATAGATAACGTATTCCAAGAGCAAGATGCGGAAGACCTTCCCGTGGATATTGACGCCTAAGGCCATCATGACCACCGGCGCGATCAATAGCGTTGACAACCAGGAACAGAAGGACAGAAAGATCACGAACAGAAGCAGGGGGATCCTCTTCGTGGACAGCGCGCTTAGACTCGCCCGGAATACTTCCCACTCGGAGAGGATTTTTTGACCACAGGTCTCCGCCTTCGGGCCCAGGATTTTTTGGACGGGTTTAAGCCGGAAAAACTTTCCGATCAGGAAGGTGCCTTTGGCCGGCCGGAAGAGGAGGAAAAGGAGAATACCGGCGAAGACCAAAGCGGCGATGATGATATAATTAAGGAAGCCGGCCAGGCCGGCGAGGCCAATCTCGTTTAGCAGTTTGCCCCGGAAAAGAAAGAGGAGGAAGGGGCCGCCAATCGAGACTAAAAGGCTGGTGAAGGTGACGCGAATGGTAACAATGGCCGAAGCCTTGCCGATGGAAATACCCTGTTGGTGCAGGAGGTAGACTTGGGTTGGCACCGAGCCGGAATACAACGGGGTGATATTGCCGGAAAAGATGGTGGCCAGGTTGATGCGGAGGGTGTCAAGAAAGCTGATTTGTTCACCCAAAAGATAGGCGATGGTTTTCACGCGCCACCCTTCCACCAACCACGAAAGGAAGACCACCCCCAACATGAGGCAGATGTTTTTCGGATGGATCATGCTGAGACTGCGCCAGGTTGCCGGGGTGGTAGACGAATAAAGCAGCCCGACGATGGTGAAGAAGCCGATGGTGAACGTCACCGCCATTCCTTTGCGGATCAAGCCCGGCGTTAACATTTTTTTTGTGGCCAAAATGGATAAACCCCCAATAAACACACGAACTTCTATATGTTTACGGTTATCCGCGTTTTAGTGTGTCTCTTCCAAAATGAATTATATTGATCTTTTCTTGCTGCCAACCCTTTTTTCCTGCTGGCAAAAGTTCTAAGCGATGGGGGGAGTTCCCGGAGTAATTTTTCTTTGGGGCAGGAAAAAAGGGCGTTAGGGCGAAAAAACTTATGATAGGTAACTTTTCTCAGCATGATTCGACAGTGTGGAGGTATGGAAGTTGTGGACAGTGCTGTACGTGGCCCCGAACCAAACAACGGCTAAACTGATTAAGGACTACATGGAAACCGAGGGCATCCTGGTTCGCCTCCAGCCGATTGGTTTGCGTTCGGAAGAAAGTTATACCAACTACGAGATTCTGGTCACGGAAGCGGAGATTGAGGAAGCTCAAGAAGTTCTGAACCAAGCTTTGCAAGTTCGTTTGTATTGTGAATAAGAGAGAAGTGATGGGGAATAAACAATAACTTGGAAGAGATAAACTATACGGAAATGATCGATCCTTCATTGACCGAGCCTGAGGAAGAAGGAGGCGAAAACTGGGTGTTCAAGGATCTCTTTCGTTCTAAACAAAAGTATGTAACGATCAGACAACGGGAGGTTCCCGATCACGCGCTCCATTCGTCCGAATCCGTAAAGAAAGAGCTTCCCGATGGTTTATGGGTAAAATGTGAGAAATGTAACCAAATGATTTATCATAAAGATCTGGTGAAAAATCTCAAGGTCTGCCCCAAATGCCAATACCACTTCCGCATCGGAGCCTGGGAAAGAATCAATTACCTGCTCGATCCGGGCAGTTTTCAGGAATTATTTGCTGATATTACTTCTTGCGATCCGCTTAATTTCCCCGGCTATCAGGAAAAGTTGGAGCAGGTGCGGAAGGCAACGGATCTGGCGGAAGGGGTCGTCACCGGGGTTGGCAACATTGGGGGTGTTCCCCTTGCTTTGGGCGTGATGGATTTCAGTTTTATCGGCGGCTCGATGGGATCCGCCGTCGGGGAGAAGCTGGTCCGGATCTTTGAGTATGCGGCCGAGAACGGTCTTCCCGTGGTGACTTTTGCCGTATCTGGTGGGGCCCGGATGCATGAAGGGATCCTGTCCTTAATGCAGATGGCCGCGACTTGTCAAGCCCTGAACCGGGTAGCCGAGCAGGGCCTGCTCTACATCTCGGTTTTGACCGACCCAACAACCGGCGGGGTTTTTGCCAGTTTTGCCTCGCAGGGCGATATCATCATCGCCGAGCCGGGGGCTTTGATCGGTTTTGCCGGTGCCCGCGTCATCCAACAGACGACGCGCGAAACCTTGCCGTCCGGTTTTCAAAGGGCTGAATTTCTGCTGGAGCATGGGATGGTTGATATGATCGTCAGCCGCAAAGAATTGAGGAATACGCTTGCCCGGCTGTTACGGTACCACCAGAGACGAAAAAGGGTGATCAACCAATGAAAAACGGGAGTAAGTATAGTTTGGATTTCGAGCGGCCTTTGAAGGAACTGGAAAAAAGGATCGAAGAAATCCGCCTCTTTGCTGAAGAAAAGCAGATCGACATGTCGGAAGAGATCGCGCGGATTGAAGAGAAAGCCCGCAGTTTGCAAGTGGAGATTTACAAGAATTTGACCCCCTGGCAAAAAGTACAGATTGCCAGGCACCCCAAACGGCCTACTTTTTTAGAATACATTGACCTTATTTTTCACGGCTTTATTGAATTACATGGCGACCGGTTGTACCGTGATGATCCGGCCTTAGTCGGTGGTCTCGCCTATTTGGAAGAGATCCCCGTCACCATTTTGGGGCACCAGAAAGGCCGCGATACAAAGGAGAATATCTACCGCAATTTTGGGATGCCCCATCCCGAGGGATACCGGAAGGCAATCCGCCTGATGAAACAGGCGGAAAAATTTGGACGGCCGCTGATCACCTTTGTTGATGTGGCGGGCGCCTATCCCGGGAAAGAAGCCGAGGAAAGAGGCCAGGGCGAAGCGGTGGCCAAGGCCATTAAGGAAATGACGGGGTTGAAGGTGCCAATTGTTGTCGTGATTACCGGTGAAGGAGGAAGCGGTGGGGCACTGGCGATCGGGGTCGGCGACCGGATCCTGATGTTGGAGAATGCTTATTATTCCGTGATCTCACCGGAAGGTTGCGCCTCCATTCTCTGGAAAGACGCGTCGAGAGCGGCGGAAGCAGCGGAAGTCCTACGGATTACGGCCAATGATCTGCTGGCGGTTAATGTGATCGATGAGATCATCCCTGAACCCTTGGGCGGCGCCCACACGGACCCAGAGGAGATGGCAAGGACAATGAAGGAGCGGATCCTGGAAAATCTGAACGCCATTCTTGATCAGGATCCCGATGCGTTGTTGGCCCAACGCTACCAAAAATTCCGGCGGCTCGGTCGTTATCTTGAAGAATAAGGGATTATTCGGCGGTTAAATACAGGAGGTATTAAAACAATGAAAAGAATAGCGATCATTACCAGCGGCGGCGATGCGCCCGGGATGAACGCGGCGATCCGGGCGGCGACCTTAACGGCACTCAAAGCCGGGTGTGAGGTTTTTGGGGTCATCCGGGGTTTTCAGGGTCTGATCACCGGTGAGATCATTGAACTGACTTCGATGGGGGTTTCGGATATTCTTCACCGGGGAGGAACCATTTTGCACTCGGCCCGGTCCAAGGAGTTCCGGACGGAGGAAGGGCGGGAAAAGGCGGCCAAAGAACTGCACGACCTTGGTATCGAAGGAATTGTCGTGATCGGCGG
>JAAYMP010000179.1 GCA_012521315.1 Bacillota bacterium | reverse complement strand
TAGGGAGTCTAACGACTATTACAACAGAGCTTATATCGTTCTAGGTGGACCCGGTTGGACACTTAGAGATTACTACACTAGCGGAGACTTGAACGATTACCTCCCTTATTCTGAGTATGTTTCAATTATGACTTTAGAGGATTTTATTGCGCGGGCCAATCGAGGAATGCTTTAAAGTAGATTACATTGGTTGATTATATGTTGGCAATAAGGCCGATCGACATTTGGTCCTTAGCATGGTGTGGGTCAAGATGGCACAAGGCCGCCCTCAAGACGGCCTTTTTTGGTTATAAAATCCTATTGGTCTAAAATTGGGGTTGGAGGGAACAATCTAGCCCAAATAGCGTTAATTTGGGTGTAATTAACGAAACGGGTTAAGATGCAGTTGTGATTGGCCTTTGATTTGGTTTCGACATAGGAGGGAGACGGTTGCGGAAGAACATAATCTACGCCCTGCTCCTGGGGGTGCTAATGGCGCTGGCGGCGCTCGTGAACTCCCCGGCGGTCCCGGCCGCGGAGGCGGAAAAGGAGCTTAAGCTGGCGGAAGCGCTGGCGCAGGGGCTGGAGGCGAATTACGGGATTAAAAAGGCGTGGCTTTCTTGGGAAAACGCCCGTCTTAATTACGAGCGGAACAAAGCCGCCAGCATGCTTGCGGGTTCGCGTTACACCCAGTTGCAATTGGAATTGAATCTGGTGCAGGCGGAGGATAATTACCGGCGGACCAAAAACCAGGCGCTGCTCCAGATTGCCCGGAAGTATTTGGAGGTGCTCCAATCCGAACAGGAGATCGCCTGGCGGCAGAGGCAGTTGGCGTCGGAGGCGCGGACCCTGGAGCAGATGGAACAACAGGTAGCCCAGGGATATGAGACCCGTTTGGCCTTGATGCGGCAGGAGAACGATTACCACCGCACCCGTCTGGACTTGAAAAAGGCGGAGGACAACTACGCGCAGTTGCGGCGCGAGTTGGCGAAGGAGATCGGATGGCCGCCGGACGGACCCGTCTTCCGTTTGCGGCCGGTGGAAACGGCCTTGACGTGGGAAGTAAGCGAAACCGAGTGCCAAAGCCGGGCCCGCGAAAACAGCCTTAGCAGGCGGGCGGCGGCGCTGGAAGTGGAACTGGCCCGGATTGCCCTGGAGCGGGCGGAGCTTGGTTTGGTGCCGCCGGTTGAGCTTCAAGAACTCCAGAACAATCTGGAGCTTGCCTTACTCCGCCAGGAGGAAACCGACATGGAGCTGGAAAACTCCGTCCGCCAGCAGTATGCGGCCTTAAAGCAACTAGCGGAGGATTTGACGTTGAACCGGGTCCATCTGGCCGCGGTCCGGGCGAATTTTGAAAAGATCCAAAAACAATATGACGTGGGACTTTTGAAGGAGGTCGACCGCCTGGCGGCCGAAGCCGAGCTTCTCCAGGCCGAGTACCAAATGTTTAGCGCCGTCACCAATTACCAGCTAAAAAAGTGGGAATTCCAACAACTGCTGGGTATGGACCCGGAGGTGTAAACGACCATGAAAAAAGGGAAACCTTTGCTGATCCACTGCCTTTTCCTGCTGCTGCTTTTCCTGGTCCAGCCCGTCTGGGGGCAAGCGGCTGCCGAACCGGATAGTTTGGCCGCGGCAATCGCCTGGGGTCTCGAGCATAGCCCGTCCCTGGTCGCATTGCGGCAAGAGGTGGAACAGCTCCAGCGGGAACTGGCCATCATCGAAGCGGGGCTGCACTGGCAGTTGAGCTTGGACGGGGGAGCGAGTCTTTCCGGAACAGGGGAGACGGCGGGTCCAGCCTCCGGCCAGGAGGAGATGGAACAGGTGCGGGCCGGGCTGACCGGCCGCAAAGCCTTCCGGTTCGGGCTTGCTTTAGAACCGCAGTTAACCTTAAAGAAGGATTTAAACACCGCGGACGAACCGGAGGTCGGCTTTACCTTCTCCTTCAACCAACGGCTTTATCCTTGGGTTCCCGCGGCGGAAGAACAGAGGTATTTCCGGACGCTGAATAGTTTACAAAAGGCGGAAGCGGACTTGGCTTGGCAAGCGACCCGGATGAAGATTGACTGGCTGGAAGGCTACCTCAATTTACTGCGTCTGGCGGAACAACTGACGGTGGCGGAAGCCGAGTACCGCCTCGCCGTTGAGGAAATGGAGTTGACCCGGGAGCGCGCGGCGATCGGGGAAGCCGGCCAGACCCAGCTTCTCAGCGCCCAAGTCGCTTTGAAACAAGCGGAATACAAACGGCAACAAGCCGCCAACCGTTTTCAGGAAGCCGAGCGCCAGTGGCGGCTGGCGTTGGGTTTACCGGCGGATTACCAAGTGAAGTTGGCGGAGGACAATAATTACCTCCGGCTGCTCCAAGCGGAGGTCCAAGCGCAACCCGTGACCTCGCAAGACTATCCGGCGTATGCACAACGGTTGGAGGCTACCCATTACCAACTGGCCGCCAAACGTTTGGACCGTGCCCAGTTGGAACAGGATTGGCGGTGGAAACAAGGGGAGTATTGGCCGCAGGTCAGTGGCGGCGGGATCTACGATTCGTCCCGGCAAAGCTGGACCCTTAACCTGAACCTCAATTATAAGCTGTGGGACGGGGGGATCCGCCGGCTGGAGCGGGAGAATTTCGAAGCCCAGCTGGAAGCGGTAGACCGGGAGGAAAAGAGTTTAAGCGCCCAGTTGGACACGGAGCTACGGAGTTTGCTCAACGAGGTCGCCCTGGCTGAGTTGCAAGTCGAGGAGAAGGAGTTGGCTTTGGCCAAAGTGCGCTTGGAGACCGAGGTTTACCCGCAGCAAAGGGCGGCTGGTTTTCTGGCGGAAAAAGACTGGAACTTAAAGCAGCTGGAGGAGAAAAGCGCGGAGATCGGTTATAAGGCCGCGACAGACCAGGTCCTTTTGCGCAAGCTCCGGCTGTTTCATTTGGTTGGGATGCTATAAGTACAGGCAACCGGTCCAAGGAAGGGGCATAGAGGGGGTTCACCGATGAAGAAGCGAAAACAACGTTGGTTCCTACCAGTAATTGTGATCTTAGTGGTTGGGGTGGCGATCTTTTTTGCGGTTAAAGGCCGTCGGGCCAAGTCGGCCGGAAACGGGCCGTTAAACCAGGAAGTACCGGCCAGCGCCGTGATGAAGGTGGAGAAGGGTGATTTTCAAAAGACGATTACGGCCAGTGGATATTTATCGCCCCAGCAGATCAAGGATTTGGTTTTCAGTGTGAGCGGGCGCGTGGTCAGCGATAACCTCAAGGTCGGGCGGCAGGTGAAGAAAGACGAGATCCTGGTGGCGCTTGATTCCACCCGTCAGGAACTGGATTATCTTCAGGCGAAGCGGGCCTATGATTTGGCCTTAATTAACGGTTTGGAACGGGAGATTAAGGAGGCGGAGTTAAATCTGAAGCTCGCCGAGAAGAACTTGACCGCCACGAAGTTACGGGCGCCCTTTGACGGGATCATCACCCGCGACCTGGTGGACGTCGGCGATTACGTGGGAACGAGCGATCAGTATGTGGTGGGGACGATCATCGCCGATGGGCCCTATGAAATTGAAGTGAAGATCAGTGAGAATGAAAGTACACAGGTGGCGGTGGGGCAGAAGACCATCATTAAAGTGGAGGCCATCCCGGACCGGCGGTTCGAAGGCCGGGTTAAAGAGGTTGCCCTGCAGGCGGTTAACGAGAGCGGGGTCGTCTCTTTACCGGTGAAGATTGTGTTGACCGAAGAATCCCCCTTGCTGAAACCGGAGTATTCAGCCGAAGTGGAGATCATTGTTGAAGAGATTAAAGACCAGATTATGGTGCCGATTACCGCGATTTTTAACAGCCGCGGCCAGGAACAGGTGATGAAGATCGTGGATGGCCGGCCGGTGCCGACGCCGGTGGTGACCGGCCCGAGCAACGGCTTTTCAGTGGTGATCAAGGAAGGGCTCGCCCCCGGTGATGAGATCATGATCAATACCTACCAATTTTCTGGAGCAGGCTCCAATTCAGGGCAGCGTCAACCGGCCCCGGCCCCGCGCGCGGGAATCCGCTTCGGCAGGTGAGAAAATGTTAATTCAAGTGGTTAATTTACAAAAGATCTACCGGATGGGTCCAGTTCAGGTGGAAGCCTTGAAAGGCGTTTCCTTTCAGATTGAAGCCGGGGAGTTTGTGGCGATCATCGGGCCGTCGGGATCCGGAAAATCAACGCTCATGCACATCCTGGGCTGCCTCGACCAGCCGACCGGCGGTCATTACTACCTGGAAGGGCAGGATGTGAGCACGGTTTCCGATAATGAACTGGCCGAGATCCGGAATAAAAAGATCGGTTTTGTTTTCCAACAGTTTAATCTCTTACCAAAAGCCAACATATTGCAGAATGTCTGTGTGCCTTTGATCTACGGCGGTGTCCGTGGACGCCGCCGCCAGTTGAAGCTGGCGGAGGAGGCCTTGCGCCAAGTGGGGCTGGGGGATCGCCTCCACCACCGGCCCAACGAGATCTCCGGCGGCCAAAAACAGCGGGTGGCGATCGCCCGCGCTTTGATCAACAATCCGTCCTTGATCTTGGCGGATGAACCCACGGGGAACCTGGACTCCAAAACCGGGCAGGAGATTTTGGGGATCTTCCGCCACTTAAACGAAGAAGGCCATACCATCGTTATCGTCACCCATGACCCGGAGATTGCCAAACAAGCCCGCCGGGTCATCCAGATCCGGGACGGCCTGGTGCAGAAAGACGAGGTGATCGCATGATTCTTGAGATTTTACGGATGGCCTTTGACAGCTTGACCGTGAACAAACTCCGTTCTTTCCTTTCGATGCTGGGGATCATTATCGGCGTTGGCGCGGTAATCGCCATCGTCTCGGTGGGTTCCGGGGCCCGCTCGCAAGTGACCAGCCAGATCTCGCAGTTGGGCTCAAACCTGATCACGATTAGTCCGGGGATCCGCCGGGGAACCAGTGGCCGGATCAGCTTCACCGCCACGGATCTCTTCACTATGGAACTGGCCGCGCAAATCCGGCAAAACTGCCCTTCGGTCGGGCGTATTATGCCAAATGTGCAGACCTCCGGCCTGTTGATTGCCGGAAGTAACAACTACCAGACGCAAGTGGTGGGGGTAACCCCCGTTTACCAGCAGATCTACAACTTCTACCCGGCGCGGGGGCAGTTCATTACGGAAGAGCACGAGGCCAACGCCATCAATGTGATGGTCCTCGGTTCCGGTTTGGCGCAAGAGCTCTTTCCGGAGACGGATCCCTTGGGGCAAACGGTTAAGCTGTTTGCCCGCAACCGGAATTACCTGTTTGTAGTGGTCGGGGTCATGGAGGAGAAGGGGACCGGCGCGTGGGGGAACATCGAAAACCAGGCCTTTATCCCCGCCTCGGTGATCATGAAAAAGATCAACAACCGTAAATACGTAAACGGCTATACTGCCCAGGCGGTTTCGGCGGCGGCGGCCAAGGCGGCCGTGGGCGAGATTGAATACTTCCTCACCCGTTACCTGGGCAGTGCGGACCGGTTCCGGGTGACCAGCCAGGAGCAACTATTGGAGACGATTACCCAGGTGACCGGGACCTTAAGCCTCATGCTGGGCGGGATTGCCGGCATCTCCCTCCTGGTCGGCGGGATTGGGATTATGAATATCATGTTGGTTTCGGTGACGGAAAGAACCAGGGAGATTGGAATCCGGAAAGCCTTGGGAGCGAAAAGCCGTCATATTATGGCCCAATTCATCATTGAAGCGCTGACCATGAGCGGGTTGGGCGGTCTGCTCGGCATTGGCCTCGGTTGGGTGGGGGCCGTCGGGGTAGCGCGGATCGGCGGCTGGCCACTGGTCGTCACCCATACTTCCATCCTGGTGGCGTTCTCCTTTTCGCTGCTGGTTGGGGTCTTCTTCGGGATCTACCCGGCCCGGAAGGCTTCGAAACTGGATCCGGTCATTGCCCTAAGTTATGAATGATTTTGCCGACGGTCAACGGGGGAAGGGGTTATCCGCTCGGCGGATAACCCCTTCTTCTTTTGGTATACAATGAAAACGGCAGGAGTTTGGGGAAATTTTATGGAATATTTCATAATAGAGGATAATGGCAAGGAGAAGCCGGGAGGTGAAGCGGATGCATGTGATGGAGGCAATCAAAGAACGCAGGAGTATTCGACGGTTCCAGGACCGTCCGGTGGAAGAAAAAACCCTGGGGCAGCTTCTGGAAGCCGTCCGGCTTGCTCCTTCCGCCCGGAACCGGCAGGAGTGGCGTTTTGTAGTGATTAAAGACTTGGACCAGATCCGGCGGGTCGCCGCCGCGACCGGCCAGCCTTTCGTCGGGACGGCGCCTGTGGTCATTGCCGGGGTTGCCCTCAATCCCGAACGGGTCATGGGTTGCGGGGTGCCCACTTACGCGGTGGATTTGACCATCGCCATGACCCATCTGGTGCTGGCGGCGACCGCCTTTGGCCTGGGTGCTTGTTGGATTGGCGCTTTTGACCAGGAGGAAGTCAAAAGGATCTTACGGATTCCCCCGGCTTGTAAGGTGGTGGCGTTGATGCCCCTCGGTTATCCGGCCGAGCAGCCGGAGGCCAGGCCCCGGAAGCCGCTGGCGGAGATTGTTTCATACGATTCTTTTTAACGATTATATTTAACGGTTGACGTTTTTCTTTTTTTTTGTTTTAAATAAAGATAACACGCTCAGCGCGGAACGGGAAAAGGACGGGGAAACAATTGGAGTATCTTAGTCTTTATCGCAAGTGGCGGCCCCTCAGTTTCACCGAAGGTTTTGTCGGGCAAGAGCATGTGGTCCGGACGTTACGCAATGCGCTGCTCTATAACAAGGTGGCCCACGCTTATCTTTTTACCGGCCCCCGCGGGACCGGGAAAACATCGGCCGCGAAGATCCTGGCGAAGGCGGTGAACTGTACCGGGCGGGGGGAAAACCCCGATCCTTGCAACCAGTGCCCCAGTTGTCAGCGGATCAATGACGGGGTTTCCCTGGATGTGCTGGAGATCGACGGTGCTTCCAACCGCGGGATCGACGAGGTCCGGGATTTAAGAGAGAAAGTAAAGTTTACACCGGTGGAAGGGGAATATAAGGTCTACATCATTGACGAGGTCCATATGCTAACGGCCGAAGCCTTCAACGCGCTCTTGAAGACGTTGGAGGAGCCGCCGCCGCATGTGATCTTTATTTTTGCCACGACCGAGGGGCACAAAGTGCCGGCCACCATTCTTTCCCGGTGCCAAAAGTTTGATTTCAAACGCTTGACGAGCCAGGAGATCAGCACCCACCTGGCCCGGGTAGTGGCGGCCGAAGGACTGACCGCCGAGGAAGAAGCCCTCCGTTTGATTGGCCAGGTGACGGACGGCGGAATGCGTGACGCCATCGGCCTTTTGGAACAGGGCTTGGCTTACGCCGAAGGGAAGCTGACGGCCGCCGATGTCCGGGCCGTCCTGGGTTTGGTGGAGAACGAGACCTTGCTTGCCTTGGGCGAGGCCGTTGCGGCGGCCAATCCGGCCGCCGGCTTCCGGCTGATCCAAAGGGCCGGCGCCGAAGGGAAGGATCTGCCGCTCTTTGCGCGGCAGGTGGCCGGCTTCTTCCGGGATCTCCTCCTTTTGCTGTGGCCGGAGACCGCGGACGCCGTGCCCTTCATTCCGGCGGAGAAAGAGGCCGCCCGGGCCATTTCCGAAAAGCTCGGGGTGGCTAAGCTCAAGCGGGGGGTGGCCCTTTTCCTCGAAGCCGGTACGGCGGCCCGCCGGGGGACGGAGG
>JAAYMP010000178.1 GCA_012521315.1 Bacillota bacterium | reverse complement strand
GCCGTACTCGCGGGCCACCGCGGCGGCGACCGAGGAGTGGATGGTCAGGCTGTCAATAAAGAACAGACCAGCCTGTTTCAACTCCGCCATCAAAACCTGCATCAACTGCCGGTCTTGGGTCCCTTTCGAACCCATGTGGTTATTAACACCGGTGATGCCCGGGACGGCGGCCAGGTTGGCCCGGATCTGTTGACGCAACTGTTCGGGAGAAAAACCGGCGCGGAGCACCCCCGGACCCGGGTCGGTTTGGGAATCGAGAGGTTCAAGCGGCAAGTGCAGAATGACCTCCTGTTGTCGCTTGATGGCTTCCCGGGCATGGGTCTCCGAATAGCGGCCCCAGGGTAAGACGGCAAAGGTTAAGGGGATCTCCAGTTCCCAAAAGGCTTCCGTTGCTTCCTGGACAAAGCCAAGGTCGTCGATGATGATCGCCACCCGCGCCCGGGGCCGGACCGGCGGTCCGGGTTGTGGCACTGGTTCCGGTAGTTCCGGGCACCAGGGGATGAAGGGGTCCAGCCGCTCCGCGGTCAAGAACCACGGGACGGAGGGGGTAAAGTCCGGCCTTGCCCCGGCCAGTCCGGCGGCGGGTTGGGCCGGCTGAGGCGCGGGGACGGGCGGGGCTACCAACGACCAGAGCAGGTACTGAACGGCAAGGAACGCCATCAGCAGAAGCGGCAGCAGGGGCAGGCGGAAAGACCGCCGCGGAGGGAAAGGAAGGTTGGTTTGGGGTTGAGGGGCCATGTTGAACACTCCCTTGCGAGGGCGTCACGCTTTGCCAACTAAGCGGCCGGCCGGCGGCGGACGGTGATTAACTGGCGCAGAATCTGCAGTGCGGTTTCGGTCTGGAGGTGATCGACCACTTGCAATAAGGCCAGGTCGGCCTCGCCCGCCCCCGCCCGGGGCACGGACGGGAGGGTGACGCGCACGTCAGGGGTTACGCCGGTCTGGTGGATTGAATAGCCACCGGCCGTTAGGTAACGGGCTACCGTCAGGTAGAGGGCACCGCCCCCCCGGAGGGGGATCACATCCTGGACCAGTCCTTTGCCGAAAGAGGTGTTACCAACCAGCACCCCGGCTTTGAGGTGTTGGATCGCGCTGGCGACGATCTCAGATGAGCTGGCACTCCATTCGTTGATCAACACCACCAGCGGAAAGGACGGGTGGGAATTGGGGTAAGCGTAAAAGTGCTCGGTGGTTTGGTCCCGGTATTGCAGGGAGACGAGGGGGATGTCTTCCGCCCCTGGGAGAAAATGGCTGGCGACCTCCAGGGCCGAAAGGAGAAGACCGCCGGGGTTGTACCGTAGATCCAAAACAACCCCGGCCACCTGCTCCCGGGCGAAGATCCGCAAAGCCCGATCCAAGTCCTTTCCGGTTTCCTCGGTAAACTGGGTAAGGGTGATCCAGCCGATCTTGCCGGCTTGTGGGTCGGTCCGGATCTCCCATTCGACGGAAGGGTCGATTAACGCGCGGGTTAAGGTAATATCCTGTGCGGGCAGGGTACTGCCCCGCTGGACCGTCAGGACCACCTTCGTGCCGGGGGGGCCTAGAATGGCGCCCACGGCGGCTTCTTTTGTCAAGCCAGCGGTTGGTTGGTGGTTGATGGCCGTAATCCGGTCACCCGGTTGCAAACCGGCCCGGGCCGCCGGGGAGTTGTTGATGGTTTTAAAAACGACCAAATACCCGTCGGTATACTCCAGATAAAGGCCGATTCCGCCGTAAACGCCTTTATTCTCTTCCAGTAACCGGTTGTACTCTTCCGCCGTCAGGTATTTGGTATAGGGATCCCCTAGACAGCTGAGAAGAGCAGGGACATTGCCGGTCTGCAGGTAAGTCCGGACCAAGCGGGAAAGGCTCAGGGGCCGGTAGTATTTTGCTTTAAGCAACGGAATCACTTGGCAAGCTAAGGGTAGATCACCATATTTATCTTGGGTTAAGCCAAAGCCAAACCCGAAAAGAATGGTTACCAATAAAAAAGAAGCGAGAAACCGGATTGCCTGCCGGCGGGCGCGCGCCAAATGGTCTGTCACAACCTTGATCTCCTTTGCCCTCATCGGCCTTTGGTTCTCTAAGAGCATATGAGGAGGGCTGGGCCGTTATAACTTAAACTTTGAGGTATCTTTTCAGGGAAAGATAACTGCCGAAGCCGCCAAAGAAAAGTCCCATGCCCAGAAGGACAGCCGTTAGTTTTAATTCCAGCTCCGGTCCGGACAGAAGGGGAAGAAAACGGCGGTAGTGTTGGATTCTGTCCACCAGGAAAGAGTAGCCTTCCCTTAAAAACAGGAGGGCCAGCCCGGCGCCGAGCAAGCCCAGGATGATTCCTTCCAGGAGAAAAGGCCAGCGTACAAAGGTGTCAGTTGCGCCGACCAACTTCATAATCTCTAGTTCTTGGCGGCGGGCATAAACCGTCAATTGAATCGTGTTGACAATGATGTATAACACGGCAAAAGCGGTCAAAGAGAGGAGAGCGAAGCCAAAGATCATGATTAAGCGGATCGCGATCTCCAAAAACTTCACAAACTCCTGTTTAAAAACGACTTCTTCCACTCCGGGGATGGCTGCCGCCTGGCGCGCCAGGGTTGGCAGGTCCGCGGCTTCCTGGACGGAAAGGTTAAAAGCCGCCGGCAAGGGGTTTTCCCCGTTAAGGAAAAGGTTCTGGTTACCCAGCATCCGCTCGAGCGCCGCGGCCCCTTCCGCTTTGGAGACATATTTAACCTTTTTCACCCCGGGGAGGGCGGCCAGTTCGGCACCGATCTTTTCCGGATTCGTCACCGTTGGTTCTAAAAAAACACGCACTTCGATCCCGTCCCAAGCCAGAACGGTTAGATGGTGAAGATTGGCCGTGAGGAGAAAAAACAGCCCAAAGAGGAAAAGCCCAATCGTGATGATCCCCAAGGCGGTTAAGGTCATGACGCGGTTGCGGACCAGTCCACGCAGGGCTTCGCGGAGAAAATAAAAAAAGGTTCTAGGTTTCAAGGGTGTAACCTCCTTTGGGCGTATCCCGAACCAGTTTTCCCCGGTCTAAGGCGATGACCCGCCGGCGCATCAGATCAACGATCTCCCGGTTGTGGGTGGCCATGACAATGGTGGTCCCGCGGCGGTTGACCTCCCGTAGCAACTCCATAATCCCCCAAGAAGTATCGGGGTCCAGGTTTCCGGTGGGTTCGTCGGCCAGCAACAAGAGGGGCCGGTTGACCAGCGCCCGCGCTAAACAGACCCGTTGTTGTTCCCCGCCGGATAATTCCGAAGGGAAAAGATTGGCTTTGTTCAGGAGGCCAACCAGTTCCAAGACTTCATAGACCCGGGGTTTAATCAAGCGGGGTTTGGCTTCAATGACTTCCAAGGCAAAGGCGACGTTTTCATAGACCGTTTTTCGTGGCAACAGCTTATAATCCTGAAAGATGACACCGATATTCCGCCGGAGGAAAGCAATCTCCTTTTTTTTGAGATAGGCCAGGTTTTGCTGGTTGACGGAGATCAGGCCGGAAGTGGGAACTTCCTGGCGGATGACCAGATTTAAAAAGGTGGTTTTTCCGGCCCCGCTGGGCCCAACCAGAAAAACAAACTCCCCCTTTTGCACTGTGAGGGAAACCTGATCTAAAGCGACGACGCCGTTGTGGTAGATTTTGGAGATTTTTTTGGCGATCAACAAAGTAAACACCTCGGAATGGGGTTATCTAATCTTTTTTCGACAAGCCCACCCGATCTCCTTCCGGCAAAGCCGGGCCAACAAAAAAACCCACCCGTTAAGGTGGGTTTTTATTTATTGGCATAGTATAGAAGATAACCGTTGGGCGGTGAGGAGCGGGCTTCTTTAAGCGAAGGCAAGGTCTGCAGCAAGCGGAATTCCAGCCGGATAAAGGTGTTAAAATCCAAGATCGAACCTAATTCCGCCAGCGCGACCCGGCGTAGCTCACCGTCTTTATGGAAGAGAATCTCCATTTCCGTTCCCGGTGGGAGGAGCGCTTTCCTGAGGTCGGCAAGGAGTCCAGGCTCAATTGCTTCGACCGGGTAGGATAAGTGGTAGAAAAAACCACTGCCCAGCGTGGAAATGGTCTCCGGGGTCCAGTCTTTATTCACGATCAGGCGAACGGCTTTCGTCCCGGTTTCCACTTCGATCCCCCTTTCTCCTTGCGGTGGTTGTAAAAAGTGCGCTTTCTTTAAAGTATTATATGAAAGGGAGAAAAGAAGGGTGTCAGCGGGGACGCCGGTGAGGAGACCCCGGGCGCGGAGGTCAGTCCTTTTTGACCATATGCCAAACCTGTTGGGGAAGGCCGAAGAGTTTGATGAAACCTTCGGCGTCTTTTTGGTTATAGACACTGTCTTGCTCGAAGGTGGCCAGGTCTTGCCGGTAAAGGCTATACGGGGATTTCCGGCCGACCGGGAGGCAATGGCCCTTCCACAGTTTCAGGCGGACGGTCCCCGTGACCCGTTCTTGGGTCTTGTTGACAAAGGCATCCAAGGCCTCGCGGAGCGGCGAAAACCACTGGCCATAATAGACCAGTTCGGCGTATTTTTGGCTGAGATGGGCTTTAAAGTGCAGCGTATCGCGTTCCAACGTGATATACTCCAGTTCCCGGTGGGCAAGGTAAAGGATGGTGCCGCCGGGGGTCTCGTAAACACCCCGCGATTTCATGCCGACTAAACGGTTTTCCACGATGTCAATCCGGCCGATCCCGTGTTTCCCTCCGAGCTGGTTGAGGTGTTCAATCATGGCTACCGGGGAATAGGACTGGCCATTGATGGCTACCGGGATCCCCTGTTCAAAATCGATGGTAATCTCTTCCGGGGCATCGGGGGCCTTTTCCGGAGCAACGGTTAAGCGGAACATCTCGTCGTCCGGCGGCTGCCAGGGATCTTCCAAAACACCCCCTTCGTAACTGATATGCCACAGGTTACGGTCCATGGAATAGGGTTTTTCTTTGGTGACCGGAACGGGAATCCCCTTTTTGGCGGCATAGTCAATGGCGTCCTGTCGCGAGCGGATGGACCATTCCCGCCAGGGGGCGATCACTTTAAGCTGGGGATTGAGGGCGCGAAAAGTCAATTCGAACCGGACCTGGTCATTACCTTTTCCGGTGCAACCGTGGGCGACGGCATCAGCCCCTTCTTGCTCGGCGATCGCCACCTGTTTTTTGGCGATCACCGGCCGGGCGATTGAGGTTCCCAAAAGATACTTGCCTTCGTAGATGGCGCCGGCTTTTAGCATTGGGAAGATGTATTCGGTCACAAATTCGTTGCGCAGATCCTCAATGTAAATCTTACTGGCCCCGGATTGCAGCGCTTTTTCCCGGAGGGGTGCCAGCTCTTCACCTTGGCCGACATCGGCGGCAAAAGCAATTACTTCGCAACCGTAATTCTCCTTTAACCAGGGGATAATAACCGAGGTATCAAGCCCGCCCGAATAGGCTAGTACTACTTTGGCAATCGTCATCGTCTAAGACCTCCTTTGTCGTTACGATCCTAATTATATAAGATCAAGACAGGCGGATCAATAATTTTTATGCAAAAATTATGTATAAATATATACTAAGCCTTCTATTTTTGGGGCGGTTCATCTGGTTTGGGTTGTAGGGGCAAAGCGGCCAAGAGAGCTTTGGCTTGGGGCAAGTCGCCGGCGGGAACTTGGATTTTGAGGCCGAAGGCACCCCCGTAAATTTGATTTAAATTCCGGTCCGGAATGAAACACCTAATGCCGGCGCCGGACAGGATGCTTTGGATCAGTTCGGCCTCCAAGGGGTTTTGGACTTCGGTCAGCGTCTGCCATTGGGCTTGGGGTGACATGTCCATTCCTCCCTTTCCGTCGGGAACTTTAGAAGAAAAAACCGTCTGCCTTTGTGGGGCAGACGGTACAGGTTTCACAGGTTTTTGGGTTTGAAGGTCCGGCAGTAGGTGGCCTTCGAAGTATTGGCTTCGTTATGACCCCCACCCAGCGTTCCGATCTCCATATCCGGGTTGACCTGCTGGTTGTCAACTTCAATGGTATCGGCGACACAGATATTATTCTGACCCCAGTAGTGACAACTATCAACGTAGCATCTTACTTCAACTCTATTATTGATATTCGGCAATGGTTTCGTCCCTCCTTTTTTTTTAGTTTTTCCGCCCCTGCTCTTTTTATACTTGGGTGGCCAAGAAGAGGATCAGGAGGCGGGCGCCCCCAGTGCCCAGGGTAAAGCCGGTTAAAGCCGGAGGCCAACCGGCCAGTTGGATGGCAAGGGGGAGCATTTCAACCAGCACGAGGGAGAGCATTGCCCCGCCCGCAAAACCCAAAGCTGTGGCGGACCAGGGGGTGGCGATCTGGCCGAGGAAGCCGCCGAGGAAAGCACCGGCGGCCATGGGGACTTCGGCCCAGAATAAAGTCCGGGCAATCGGCCGCCATTTAGTTTTGCCCAAACGTAAAGTGGTGGCGACCGCAATCCCCTCCGGAATATTATGCACCGCCATGAGGAGGGACAATCGCCACCAAAGCGCCGAGAAGGGTTCATGAACGAAAACGGTCCCCACCGCCAGCCCTTCGGGGAAATTATGCAAGGCGATCCCGAGCCCCAATAAACGGCCGGTTTTGGTAAAACGGGCTTCGGTGCCGGGGGTGGCGGATTCCAGGTCAACTTGGCGGAGGACCAACAGGAAAAGGGCGCCCGCGAGCGTGCCAGTGATCGTGTGTGCCGGGCTTAGACTCCAGGCTTCCGGGAAGAGATCCCAGATCACAACGGCAAGCATAATCCCGCCGGAGGCCCCCACCAATAAACTCTGTTGTCTCTGGTTAACGGCCGGACACAAGCCGGCTACGACCCCACCTAAACCGGCGCCGCTCACGCCGACCCAAAAACCGAGGAACGCGGCGAACAAAACAAGGCCCAATCTTCCTCCCCCTTTTTTCTTCCATCTTATTCATGGTTTACCCCGGGATATGCGCCGGCCGGAGCGGGGAAAATAAAGGCAACTGTCCACAAGTGAGGAGGGGTCAAGTGTCGATTGTTTTTTTGCTCGTTGCCGGTCTGGCCGGGGCGCTAATGGCGGTCCAGGGTTGCCTGAATTCATATTTAGGGGAGAAGCTGGGGTTAATCCCGGCGACGTTCAGTGTCCAACTGCTTGGTACCTTGACGGCTGGCGGTCTCCTCCTGCTGTTGGTCAAAGGGGGGGCTTTCCTCAAGGCCGTGGGGGAGATCCCCTCCTATTATTGGCTGGGGGGGCCAATTGGGGTCGCAATTGTTTACGGGGTGGCGGTGGCGATCTCCAGGATCGGGGCGGGAAATGCCACGACCGGAATTATCTTTTTCCAACTGCTGACGGCCTATTTAATTGACCACTTTGGCCTTTTTAAGCAGGAAACGGTCCCCCTGACCGTCGGAAAGGTCGTCGGCATTCTCTTCATGGTCGGTGGGGCCTTTCTTTTACTGCGGCGGTAAGGGATAGCGACGCCAAACGACCATAGAAAAAACCGGCCAAAGCCGGTTTTTTTGTTATGCTTGTGCTCGCGCGCGGGACGGGACGGCCGCCGCCGGCGTCCGCCGCGGTTGCGCGGGCGAAGGGGCAGGGAAAGGTCTGCCGGTGCCGCAGGCGCCCGGACGGGTTACCCGGGTTGCCCGCCGGAGGGAAAGTTTAGCGCAGCGGGACCCCTTGTTCGTCAATCCGTTGAATGCGTTCCTCCTCGCCGGTGTCGGCGTTAAGGTAAATCCGGTACCGGTTTTGTCCGAGGCGCCCGACACACTCGTAGGTTAGAACCTCTTCGTATTGGTCGTTGAGGATGATCGCTTTGTTGATGGAGTCGACGTTAAAACGCTTATTTAACCTGCTCCGGGCGTCGACGACCGCGAGGCGGGGGGAAGCGATCCGGCGGTTCGGGTTGTGGAAGGTCAAATAGGACATGGTTTCCACCCCCATGATCTCTCCGTCATCCAGGGCTACTTGCACTTTAACCATCTCCGGATAGATAACCGTATCCCCGCTTTGGGAACAGAGGGAGACGACGGCCACGTTCCGGTATTCTTCCGCCCCGACGGGGGTTAAGCCGCGGTAGCCCCGGCTCGCCATGTATTTCCGGGCGGCCTCCTTCGCCTCGTCCAATGAAAGTTTTTCTTTCGCGACGCCCCTTTCCTTTAACACCCAGGCCACATGGCCACCTTTGACGGTCAGTGCCAAGCGGCCGCTGGTGGCGGCTTTACCCTTGTTCTCCTTTTTCTTCAGGGTGTAAAGGTACAGCGGATAATCGCCGTCGATCTTTTCGTCATAAGCCACTTCATACAGGGGTTCTTCTTTGTTCACAAAACTGCTGGCGATTTCCCGGCCTTGTTCCTGGGAGATCTCGGCGCCGGTGATCCCCTTCGGGTCCGGCTGGAAGCTCAATAAGTTGCCTTCCATCTCCGGATCGGGCAGGCGTTTAAAGCCGTCCTCCATCATCATAAAACCTTTGGTGATTTTATTGGTCTCTAAACGTTCGGAAACATCGGCCGACAACGCTGCGGTGGAAAGGCGGTCAACCGGCAGCCAGCGCTCGTCCGCTTCCAGAAGGCTCTCTTGGAGGTCGACCAATTGGTCGGCCAGATAGCGGGCTTGTTGGTATAAAGTATTTAAAGTATCCCAATCGCGGTCGGCAAGATGCTGCACCCGCTCCCCGGTGGCGGCGGGCACCGCCATGGAATCGGTTTTTTGGTTCAGTTTGGTCACAATACGATGGGAGAAAGCTCCGACCTTCGCTAAAAACTCTTTGGTTCTGTTTAGTTCCACCGAGGCTAAGGGTAATTGCCCCAAATCTTCCTGGGAGAGATAGGCTTGGCGCCAAATATCGGAAAAGGTCTTTACCAAGTGCGGACGGGAATTGGAGACAAGGGCTTCCGCCAGTTTGTTTTCCAACTCCCCGACGTGGATGGACAATTCGGAAAAGGAGCGGTTGTATTGGTTTTCCGCCCTGATCTCCCAGGTCCTTCGAGCGCGGAATTGGGTAAAGCCCCAGACCAAGGAGGCGACCAACGCCACCACCAGCAAGGGAATGGTGGTCTGGGCACGGAAACGGTCCGGTTCTGCGCCACGGTTTTCCTGATTACCATGTTCATGTTCGTTATGTTCTTCCGCCACGCTCTCTACCTTCCTTTCTCCATTTTGGGATTGACAATTTCATGACTAATATTCCCCGGAGGAGTTTACCTATGCACGGAAAAAATAATGAAAGAACAATTGAGCCCTAAATAAGAGACAAAAACGGGTGTTGAAGAAGGGGCTTTTTACTTTTTCAGTTGAGGTTTGGGATAAATGATTACAAACTAGTAAATTAGGTGTTGTTAAAAAAAACAAATAATGCTATACTAAATTTAACCTGTACTACAATACTACAGGATCTGTTTCCAAAAGAAGATAAGGAGGTGCCCATACCCTGAGCTCTGAGGGTAAGATTTATGAATAAACTGAAAGAAAAAATTCAACGTGGAGAAACAGCGTTTGGAACGCATATTTCGTTAAATGATAGTACCATAACCGAACTGGTGGGTAACCTTGGCTTTGACTACCTTTGGATTGATACCGAACATACCGCCATTGACCTTTATTGTTTACAACAACATTTAATTGCGGCCCGGGCGGCAGACGTCGCGGCGATCGTTCGTGTTCCTTGGAATGATCCGGTCAGGGTCAAACCAGTACTGGAGATGGGGCCGGCCGGAATCGTGTTTCCAATGATCAATTCGTATGAAGAGGCCAAAAAAGCAGTTGAGTCCTGTATGTATCCGCCAAAGGGAATTCGTGGTTTTGGTCCCCGGCGCGCGATTCAATTCGGTAATATTAACCTTCAAGATTATTTTGCCCATATTGATCAGGAATTAATGAAGATTGTCCAAATTGAACATATTGATGCAGTCCAGGATCTGGATAGGATTTTAACCGTTGATGAAATAGATGCTTTCATCATTGGACCCTGTGACTTGGCGGCATCGATGGGGAAAATAGGGGAATGGGACGACCAAGAAGTTTTGGCCGTTTACCAACGGATTATCGATCAGGTTCATGCAGCCGGAAAACCGGTGGGCGTTTCCTATGGCGCCTGTAGTGAAGAGGTGATTAGGCAATGGCGTGACCGCGGCGTTAATTTGATTTCGATCGCGGCTGACACAGATTTACTGTTTTTAGGGGCGAAAAGCGTTCTTGACCAAATGCGTAATATTTTTAAATCCTAGTGGGGAATTAAAGCAATAAGGAGGGGAAGGAAAATGCTCTTTTTTGTAATTGTTTTTGTGCTGTTGCTGTTGATGTTGATCGGTGTCCCCGTGGCGATTAGCATGGGGATGACAGCAGTTGCCAGTCTGATCCTTCAAGGTAAGGCCAGTGTGTTGACGATGGCAGCGCAACGGATGTTCTCCGGCGCCACTGGTTTTACGTTGTTGGCCGTTCCCTTCTTCATCTTGGCGGGTCAGCTCATGAATACCAGTGGTATTACGGAACGAATTTTCAGATTTGCCAGGGCGATCTCCGGCCATTGGTGGGGAGGGTTGGGTCAGGTTAATGTCGTGAACAGCATAATCTTTGCCGGGATGAGTGGGACGGCCGTTGCTGATGCCGCAGGTTTCGGACTGATTGAGATTAAGGCCATGAATGATGCTGGCTACGAAAAGCCTTTTTCTGCGGCGATCACCGCTGCTTCTTCGACCATTGGGCCAATTATACCACCCAGCGTTCCTTTGGTTATTTATGCCAGTATTACCAGCACTTCCGTTGGAGCCATGTTTATGGCTGGTATTCTACCTGGTTTGTTAATGGGATTAGCACTGATGGCCGGGGTTTATTTTATTGCTAGACGTCGCAACTATCCCCGTGATCCGCGGGCATCTCTGAAGGAAGTATTCAGTAGCATGCTCCACGCAATTCCCGCGTTGATCTGTCCCTTGATCATTATTGGCGGGATTGGTGCCGGAAAGTTTACCCCTACCGAAGCCGGTGTGGTGGCCAGTGTCTATGCGTTGGTTTTGGGGGTTTTGATCTATAAAGAAATTAAGATCCGCGAACTTCCTGGTATTTTTTGGGAAACGGTGAAGCAGTCGGCAAATGTCCTTTTCATAATTGCGATTGCCGGGTTCTTTGCCTGGTTCCTTAATTATATGCGGATTCCGCAGATGGCGGTTGCCGCGTTAATTTCCTTGACGACCGCTCCCGCCCTTCTCTTGCTGATCATGATCGGGATTTATCTGATCTTGGGCTGCTTTATTGAAGGAACGGCGATTATGTACATGACATTGCCGATCTTTATGCCGATCGTGGCCCGGCTGGGGGTTAATCCCATCCAGTTTGGGGTGGTCACCGTCTTGGCGTTAATGATCGGTATGATCACACCACCGGTGGGGGTCTGCCTCTATACGGTGAGTGCTATTTCCGGGGTGAATTTCTGGGCGCTCTCTAGAGAAGTATTGCCCTATGTGATTGGTTTAATTATTGTCTTGTTACTGGTAACCTTCATTCCCCAGTTTACACTCTGGATACCTTCACTGTTAGGTTATTTATAATTGGAAGGAGGGAAAAAGGTGCAAAAATTGATGGCCTATTGCGACCAAATTGAAGAGTTCCTTGGGAAGCTCCTCCGATTGTTATGCATCATCCTGTTGGGGATGTTACTCGTAATTTTTGTCGCCAATATTATCCTGCGCTACTTTCATGTTTCCGGTCTGGCTTGGTATGAAGAGGTTGTGACTTTTTGTTTTGCCTGGATGGCGTTTTTAGGGACGGTCGAGTTATGGCGAAAAAACAGCCTGTTTAACGTGGATATAATTACGCACCGGTTTAAAAAAGATGGGGCCGTGGCAAAGGTGATCCGGATCCTGGTTGAACTGATTTGTATAGTGTTTTTTGGTATTACTACTTATTACAGCATCGGCTGGATATCAAGGATAAAATCGACCACGCCGGCGCTGTCGTTGCCCACCAGTTATCTGTATTCCTGTATTCCGGTTTCCATGATGCTGATGGGTCTAATGACGATCCGGGATCTAGTGGGAGATATCTTCTTAGAAAATGAAGGGAAAGGGGGGAAACAGATCGATCTTTGACGACATATAGGTGCAATTAAAAAATAAAGGAGGGACTATTGATGCGAAAAAGGTTATTATCTTGTCTCTTGTTAGTAGTTTTGCTGGTCGCTAGCTTTAGTACATTAGTCCAGGCCAAGGTTGTGATCAGGTTTGCCCATTTCACCCCGGAAGATCATCCCGGTCATTTGGCGACCTTACGGTTTGCGGAAAATGTGACGAAACGCACTAACGGTGAAATCACTTTTGAGATTTATCCCAACAACGAATTGGGCGCACCTCCGGAAGTGTTGGAACAGACAATCCTTGGGGTTATTGACATGAGTACCCCGACCCAGGGTTCTTTAGATAAGTACTCCAAGAAGTTTGCGGTCGTCATGGCCCCCTTTGTCTTTGACAGCTATGAACACGCCCATGCCGTTTTAGATGGTCCTTTTGCCCAGTGGGTAGCGGCCGATCTGGAAAAACACAATCTTGTCCTCTTGTCGACTTGGGAATACGGTTTCCGGCAGACGACCAACAGTGTTCGTCCCATTAACAGCGTTAAAGATTTGGCTGGTTTAAGCATGCGTACTCCTCCCGAAATACAGTTTGTCGCCGCCTTCGAAGCGGCTGGATGTAAAGTACAGCAAATCGCCTTTAATGAGTTGTACTTGGCACTACAGCAAGGATTGGTGCATGGACAGGAAAACCCGCTTTCTACTATTCTTGCCAATAAACTGTATGAGACCCAGCCTTATCTAGCAATCACCAATCATATTTATTCTTCCCAAGTTCATGTGATCCGGAAAGATTTATGGGACCGGTTGACCAAAGAACAACAGCAGATTATCAAAGAAGAAAGCATTGCCGCTGGGAAATATATGCGTGAATTGGTAATGAGTCAGGAAGAAGACTATCTTAACAAGCTGATTGAACTCGGCGTCAAAGTAACCTATCCCGATATCGCTGAATTCCGTGAAGCAATGCAACCTGCGTATAAGGTCATCAGTAACTATGCCGGTGCGCAGAACATGAAAGAATTCCTGGAAATGGTCGAACGCTGCCGGTAATAAACCTTGGTGCGAGGAGCTGCCCGCATTAGCGGGCAGTTCTTTCTTTGAAATATCGCCACTCGGCAGCGGGAGAATATTCCAGGCACCTCAAATATTTTGTCAACGTGTAGGATGATTTTGCCACAAAAGAAAGGGAACGCTCATTTGCGAAGAATAGACCCCCGACAGGAGAACGGGTTTCATCGTGGAATTTATATTTAAAAGAAAATTCGTTGTTATTAAGATTAAGATATAATGAAAGATAAAATGGTTTTAAAGAAATGAAAGCAGAGGGGAAAATATGGAAAGTTATGAAGTGAAAAAAGAAAATTTATACGAAATTCTTGCTGACAAACTGGAAGAGATTATTATTAAGGATTCCAGCATGTTCGGGCAAAAACTCCCCTCTGAAAATGAACTGGCGAAGCAGTTCGGTGTCAGCCGGAATATCATTCGTGAAGCTTTAAAATTATTGCGGGAACGGGGATTAATTGTTTCGCGGATTGGCGATGGTTCTTATGTCTCCAAACCAGAACCGCAAGTTTTAACTAATGTCATCAGTAGAATGTTGGTGATGCACGATATAGATGCAAATGATGTCTATGAGATGAGGGTTATGCTCGAATGTCAAGCTTGTTTTTTAGCAGCGAAACGAGTAACAGAAAAGGATTTGGAAGTATTGACGAGAATCAACCGGGAGATGGAAGAAAAACAGGAAAATATTGAAGAACGGGTTAATCTTGATATAAAATTTCATGCGAAGATTGCAGAACTATCTGGAAATAGTCTGCTCAGGATCTTCGTCTGTTCGATGAACCATTTGCTTAAAGTTGTTATTAAACAGGCAATCCAGAGCGAAGGCGGTTCCCAGGATGGAATTGATTATCATGACCGTATTATCACGGCTTTACGCTCCCGTGATGCCAATTTGGCCGAACAGGTTATGCGTGCGCATCTAAAAGAGTCGCTCCGGCGGCAGCAGTGGTTCGAAGCGGTAAAAAACAAAAACGCCGTTGATACTTAGTTCCGTGTTGCAGTCACGATGGTTATCTCGGATCTTTTCGTATAAAGCATCAATCCGAGTCGCCGGATAGTGCTCGCCAGAGGTCGATTTCTAAACACTTCTACCGAGGTATCCTTCATGGTAAGCCATCGGACAACACTCCTTGGTTTGGTTGAGCAACTTAGCGCTGTCGGCCAGTCAAAAGCGGATCGAGGGTTTGGGTGATTATAAAGCTCCTCACTTCCTTAGGACTTTAAAACGGGGTGAGATAGGGGATAAAAACTTATCCGGTCACAATATTCCGGTATTCATTGGGGGATACCCCTACCACCTTCTTGAAAACCTTGCTGAAATAGGCCGGATCTTTGTAGCCGACCATCTCCCCAATCTCGTAACTCTTCATTTGTAAATCCTTCAGGAGTTCCTTGGCCTTTTCCATCCTGACCTTGGTTAGGTAGTTGGTGAAGGTTTCCCCGGTCTGGTTTTTAAACAAATCCGAAAGATAGCTGGGACTCAGATAGATCTGTTCCGCAAGCGTACTCAAGGAGATCTGTTCATGATAATGCTCGTTGATGTAGTCTTTGATTATTTTGACCAGCCTTTTGTCCTTCTTCTTCCGGATCTCGACAATCTCCTTGATGACTTCAGTATATAACTTGGTATTGTACTGGACCAAACAATCAAGGGTATCAAAGGCCTCCAGATTTTTGGGGTAACATTCCTCCAATCCGTATAATTCGACCAAAGATTTGCTGAACTCCGGATAACTGGATTGCAGCCGGACATAGACTTCGATCAGGAGCTTGGTCACTTCCAAAGGATCGAATTGAAACCGGCGGAATTGCGCGGCAAGCTCGCCAAAAACCTGAGGGATCTGGCCCTCGTCGCCCACTTCCAAACAGTTTTTCAAGGAATGCTCCAGATTGTTTAGGATCTCGATGAAGAGATCCTTTTTTGCCTCACCGTTCTGGCTAGGCTTGCCGGTGGCCCCCCCACTAATGACCACCGGCTTTTCATGGTAAAACCTCTGCCTGAGTAAGGTAGCGGCTTCCTGATAGCACTCTTTTAAGCTTAATAAATCCTTGCCAGGTGGTCCATAGCTTACGGTCACGCGGATTCCGGGCGCATTTGCCGCCAGAGCGGCCAAACCTGCTTCAAGCGCCTCCCGGCGCAATTGCGACTCTTCATACGGCGTCGAAATCAGATAAAGCTGTCCCCCAGGAATTGAGCAGGAGAGCGGCTCGTAATAAGCGGCCAAAACCTCCTCAAAACAGTTTTTTACCTTAAGGCACATACTGTTTGCCGCCTCAACTCCCGCTTCCCGGCAGAGCCAACGGTAATTGTCGAGGCTGACGATGATCACCCAATAATTCCCGGGGTTGATCTTGATTTCGTAGCGGGAAAACTTTTCTTCAACTTCCTCTCGGCTGAACTTGGAGGTGGTGATCAGATCAAAGATAAACTGCTCCTTCAAAAAAGGAAGCCCTTCGTTCAGCTTTTCCTGGAGATTTGATTCGATCATTCTCTGTTTTTTGTCCGATTCAATAAAAGACGAGATTTTTTCCAGCAAAGAGATCAACTGGTTATCATCAACCGGTTTCAATAAGTAATCCAAAGCGCCAAAGCGCATGGTTTCCCGGACATAATCAAACTCGCTAAAGCCGCTGATGACAATCTTTTTAACCCCTGGAAAACTCTGTTCCAGTTCTTTGACTAATTCCACCCCGTCCATCTGCGGCATTTTCACGTCGGTAATCACCACGTCCGGCTGGTGGCGGCGGATTAATTCCAGTGCTTCCAGACCATTAGCTGCTTCCCCCACCACCTGGAATTTTGTCTTCGAGAGGACTTTGACCAGCCCTTTGCGGATTAACTCTTCATCATCAACGACAATGATCTTTAACATGGGACCCTCCTCTTTTCTAGCTGCTAGATGACGATCGCATTCATGCGGTCAATCACCGGCAGCTTGATGCGGACCACCGTGCCTTGCCCCGGCTCGCTGGAGATCCTAATCCCATATTCCTCACCGTAATAAAGCTTAATCCGCTCGTTGACATTTTTCAGACCAATACTCTTGGTATGGTTCCCCGAGGCGCCGGGGTCCTGAATCCTCCGGTTGATCTGTTCTAGTTGTTCCCGGTCGATGCCAACTCCGTTATCGGCTACTTCGAAATAGGTCCCGTCCTCATGGCATCTTCCGGTAATCTTGATTACACCGAGGCCCACTTTGGATTCTAAACCGTGATAGATGGAGTTCTCAATCAATGGCTGGAAGACCAGTTTGATGATTTTTAAATCGTATAACCTGGGGTCAAGATCCGTCACCAGCTCGAATTTGTTCTTAAACCGCAAATTCTGGAGGGTTAAGTAGTTTCGGAGATATTCCATTTCGTCGCGGATAGTTACCGCCTGGTTTTCGATTTGCACCGTATAGTGCAGCAGTTTTCCTAGAATCAGCATCATTTTTGAAGTATCATGGTCATCGTTTAGATCGGCCATTCGGCGCAAGGATTCCAGGGTATTATAGAGGAAATGGGGGTTTATCTGGGCCTGGAGCGTGCTTAATTCAATCTCCCGCTTTCTGATTTGTGCCTGTAACAACCCCAGCTCCACTTCTTTCTCCTTCAACCGGGAGGCGTAAACAATATTGACCAGATTGTCCAGTTTGGTGATCATCTGGTTAAAACTCTTGCCCAGCCGGCCAATCTCATCATTTTGCTTCACTTTAAAGCGAACCGAGAGATCCCCTTTTTCCACCACACTCATGGTCCCGATCAAGGTTTTTATGGGTTTTGTGATGCTAAAAGTGAATAGTAGCGAAATTAACACCGCTATAGTGGTAAACGCGACACCCACGAATAAAGTGATCAACCCCACCACCTTTGATTCTTTGTACAGGAACGAGGTAGCGGCCAGGTTCAGCAGGTACCAGTTGCTTCCTTCCACCCGTTCCCCGGTAACCAGATACTCGCGGCCGTCAATCCACGTATAAAAACTATCCTGGAACTTCTCGCCGGACAATAACGGATTGAGGAGTTGCGGTTGGTCCATAATCCCAGTAATGCTCTTTCCGATCTTCTCCTTGAGCGGGCAGGCGATAATCGTTCTGTTATCATCAATCACCAACGAATAATTGTTGTACCATTCGGGGTTATGATTAATGTCCAACCGTAAATTGATGATTTTGTCAATCCGTTCCACCCTGGTCAGGATCCCAAAAGCGCCTAAAGGTTCACCGGTGTCCAGATCATTTACGGCACAGGCGGCAATGATGTAATTTTCAGCATTGGTTTGGTCACTGTTTAAAGGTGAGGACCAGATCATTTTCCCGGCTGAAGAAAGGACTTTCGCAAAATAAGGGGAGTTTTTAATCTCTTGCAAAAAGCTGCCGGCGGTGTATTCATAACCGCAGAGAATAAGCGCGCCGTAATAAAAGGGCTTTTGCTCGCCCGAGGGGATGAAGAGGCAACCGTAGATATCCAAATCTCCGGTCAAGTAGACTTTTAGGAATTCACTTAAAGCGTATGACGTGTAGCTATTGGGATTATTAATATAGCTTTTGAGAAGGTTATTCCCCTCCCTGTTCACAACGACGGACAAACAGATATTGCGATAGGCATTAATCTTGTTCTGCAGGTTCATGGTGGCCTGTTCCAGGCCGCGGAAAGAATACTCCGTTACCTTGCGGTTGATCGCTGCCCGCGAACTGATATATGAGATCAGCCCCACAATGGTTACGGGAATCAGCGAGACAATCAAGAAATAGGTCAGGAGTTTATAACTGATGGAGATGTTGCGGAAGCGGAAAGAAAACGGCCGGGGTTTTGTGGTTTTTCGCGGGTTCCGCGTAAATATTCGCGTTTTTCCCATTATAATCACCCACTAATATCATAGCACAAGTGAGAAAGATGGAAATAGTTTTTTACGCACCGGCGACCGATGAGGAAAGGAACGATCTCCACAAAGCAGTTTCTCCGTAAATGCTAAAGAAAAGGCAGGATAACTCCTGCCTTTCTTTGCTTCCGCGTCTCCTTGGGTCTCTTCTGCTTAGTTCCAAGGCACCGTATTGGCCAATACCTCATCCAGGTTGTTCTTGTCGACAACCACCAAACCGGTGTCAATGAAGTCGGGCACCGATTTGCCGTTGATCAAGTCGACCATCCTCCGGACCCCCAAATCACCCATGGCATAGAAGTCTTGGCCAATTAAGGCGCTGGCCGCCCCGTCCTTCATATAGACCAGGCAGGGATAGAAAGTATCCATGGAGACCAGCAAACCGCCTTTTTCCACCCAAGCCTTGACATTGGGCATGGAACCCGGCTTGGAGAAATAAGGCCAGCCGCCGGCGACAAAGAACGCGTCCAGCTTCGGGTTGGCCCGGACATATTGCTCCATTAATTCCACGGCGCGGTTGGTATCGTCGTCGCAAGCCATGGTCGAGGTGTAATTCATCTTAATGTTGGCTTTCTGGACAGCTTCCTTAAACCCTCTAATCCTTTCGTTAAGGTTGAAGGCGCCCAGACCGCCGGTTAAGATCGCGCAGGATACGGTCTGCTTATCTTTCTTCGCTTCTTTAAGCAGTTTGACCATCATTTCGCCGCAGGCCAGACCGGCCTTGTAGTTGTCGGTCCCACAATAGAAGCTCCGCTTGCTGTCCGGGGAGTCCGAATCGAAGGTGGCCACCTTGATCCCAGCGGCAACCGCCCGGTCGATCACGCTCTTCAGGGCGCCGGCGTCCGTACAACTGATGACCATGCCGTCGACTTTACGCTGGATTAGCCCCTCAATCACACTCACCTGGCTGGCGGCGTCGGCGGTGGTGGAACCGGTCCAAATGAAGTTGACACCCAACTCCTTGGCGGCGGCTTCGCCTCCGGTTTTGGCATCAAGAAAAACCGGGTTATCAAGGGATTTGGGGATCATGGCGATCGTCAGGGTTTTCGCCTGGACCGGGACGAGTAAACCAACCAGAATCACTAAGAAAAGCAGCAGTTTCACTAATTTTTTCATTTTACCCCTCCTATCCTGTTTTTAAATGGAGTAAATTCCAACAAGCAATCCTCTTACGCTTTCACCTCCCTTAGTTGTCGCTTTTGGTTATATTTCGCTCTGAATTGATCGATCGCGACCGCGATGACAATGATGGTACCGATGGCAAACTGAACCCAGTACGGACTGACATCAAGCAGAACCAAGCCGTTACGGATCACGCCCATAATCGCTGCTCCGGTAATCGCCCCCAAAACAGTACCGGAGCCCCCGTTGGCGCTGGCGCCGCCGATATAGACGGCGGCAATCACATCCAGTTCATACCCCAAACCCAGGGTTGATTGGGCTACGCCCAGCCGGGCCGCGCAAATAATGCCACCGGCGGCGGCCAAAACACCGGATAAGATATAGACCAGGCACTTAATCCGCTTGATATTGATCCCCGAAACTTCGGCCGCTTCCTCGTTCCCCCCCAGGGCGTAAATCCGGCGCCCGACCACGGTCCGGCTTAAAAAGACCGCGAAGCTCACCCCCATAATTACCATATAGATTACGGGCAGGGGGATCGGCCCCAGATAGCCTTGGCCGATGGCGGCAAAAGCATCAGGGCACGGTACGGTGTAACCTTTTGTAATCGCATAAGCCAAGCCCCGGGCAATGCTCAGGGTGCCCAAAGTGGCGATAAACGGGGGGAGATTCAGTTTTGTAATGAAGAAGGCGTTCAACGCACCAATCATCCCGCCGCCAATCAAGCCGATGATGATGGCCACCGGGACCTGGAAAGCCCACTCGTGCATCAAGAAACCGGCCAGTACCGAACCGAAACCCATGATCGAGCCTACGGAGAGGTCGATCCCGTTGGTGATGATCACCATCAATTCCCCAATCGCCGCAATGGCGATGTACGAAAACTGGCGCGCCACCGAAAGCAAATTGTCGGAAGTGGGAAAGGTTTCCCGGCAAACAACCATTAGGACCAGGCAGATCAGGAAGAGAATCAGGAAGATCCCGGTTGTTTCCGAACGAAAAATCCGCTTCAGGCTGATTTTCATGGGATCCAGTTTGTCGGTGTAGTTGTAACTGTCTTTTGCGTGATTTTTGGCCTTGTCTTGCTTGACTTGCTTGACTGGTTCTCCTCTTTGTAGCATTCAGACTCTCCTCGCTTTTACAATAATTGATTGAAACTAAATTGCCGACGATTAGTTGTCCTAAATCACCGGCGACGAACATTGATTGGGCTAAATCACCATTATTTAAATATACTAACTCACGGCCAAACTCATGATTTTCTCCTGGGTTGCTTCTTCACGTTCCAGGACGCCGGTAATCCGGCCTTCATGCATCACCAAAATCCGGTCGCTCATACCCAAAACCTCCGGCAATTCGGAACTGATCATGATAATACCAACCCCTTGTCCTGCGAGATCGGATATGATCCGGTGAATCTCCGCTTTTGCCCCCACATCGATGCCGCGGGTTGGTTCATCAAGGATCAGGATCTGCGGCTTAACCGCCAGCCATTTGGCAAGGACCACTTTCTGCTGGTTACCACCGCTCAAGGTCGAGACCTTCCTCTCCAGCGACGGGGTTTTGATCTGCAATTTTTGTACATATTCCCTGACTAAAGAATTCTCCGCCCGGAACTTGATAAACCCGGCCCGCTGCAACGCGCGCAGCGCAACCAAACTCGCATTCTCCCGGATGGACATCCCTAGGATTAGCCCTTGTAGTCTCCGGTCTTCCGTGACAAAAGCAATCCCTTCCCTGATGGCATCTTCAGGGGAATTGATGCGGACCGGGCGCCTGTTAATATAGATCTCGCCGTTCGAAAAAGGGTCCAGGCCAAAAATCACCCGCATCAACTCGGTTCGCCCGGCGCCGACTAAGCCAGCCACGCCTAAAATCTCGCCGCTTCTTAATTCAAAACTGATGTCTTTCAGTACACTGGGCACCGTGAGGTTTTTGACCCTGAGAATCTCTTCGCCGATCGCGGCGGGCGCTTTTGGGAAGATCTTCTTTAGCTCCCTGCCCACCATCAGTTGGATCATTTTCTCTTCAGTCAAATCCGGGCGTTCGATGACCCCGGCATTTTCGCCGTCACGCAGGACATGGACACGGTCGACAATCTCGATGATCTCGTTCAACCGGTGGGAGATAAAGATGACGGAGACGCCGGCGGCTTTCAGGTTTCTGATGATTTGAAACAACAACTGGGTTTCCCGTTCAGTTAGCGAGGAAGTCGGTTCATCCATAATGATTAATTTGGCTTTCAAAGAGAGGGCCTTGGCCACTTCAACCATTTGGCGCTGGGCGACAGGGAGATTGCAGACCAGTGTTTCCGGCCTGCAGTTCAGCCCAACCCTTTTCATCAACGCCAAGGCCTCGGCGTTGGTCTGCGAATAGTTCATGAATCCCCCGCGGCTCTTTTCGCGTCCGGCGAAAATATTCTCCGCCACGCTTATATTGGGGAAGAGATTCAGTTCCTGAAAAATAACGCTGATCCCCAATTGGTGGGAATGATGGGGGGATAAAATCTCCACCTTTTGCCCGTCAAACATGATCTCGCCCGTGTCTTTGCTGTAAACGCCGGCCAAGATCTTGATTAAGGTTGATTTACCGGCGCCATTCTCCCCGACCAGCCCCAGGATTTCCCCTCTTTTCACATCCAGGCTGACGTTATTCAAGGCGAGCACGCCGGGAAACCGTTTGCAAATATTACGCACTTCCAGAATATACGGCATAACAATCCCCCGCATGGATTTCTTCTCTTCTAGATTATCATCTTCCATTTTCAAACAGAATTGTCTATCTTTCTATTTCTTGCAATATTTTTGGATAAATAAAGGGTGGGACAAGGGGGCGGTTTTGCGTCTCTTGGCGAAAGATCGCTCCGGCGGTTCCATATCTTAGATGCCTTGAAACGAAGGGCGCTGTTAAAATTGGCATCAAACAAGGGAAAGAGCGCTGTGATGCTGAATCAATAATTATTCACGATTCGTTCACCAAGAAGCGCGACTCGGTTATCCCGGAATGATCTTGACAGCAACGGAGAACTTCTTTATAATTAACAGAATTTAAGAGAACGGATGGAGGTTGTTCAATGGCTTATTTTTATGACGAACCAAGTCGGACCTTCAGCGAATATTTACTCTTACCCAATTTAACCACAAAGGACTGTGTGCCGGAGAATGTCAGCCTGAAGACACCAATTGTTCGGTTTAACCGGGGAGAAAACTCTCCGCTCCACCTGAATATCCCCCTTGTCTCCGCCATCATGCAAGCGGTTTCCGGGGAACGGATGGCGATCGAACTGGCCAGGTGTGGTGGGCTCTCTTTCATTTTTGCCTCCCAACCCATTGAAGCCCAGGCCGATATGGTGAAGCGGGTAAAAAGCTATAAAGCCGGTTTTGTAGTCAGCGACTCCAACTTAACCCCCGAGCATACGCTGGAGGATGTGTTGGCTTTGACCGCCAAAACCGGCCATTCCACCATCGCCATTACCGATGACGGTTCCCCCAACGGGAAGCTCCTGGGGATCATCACCAGTCGAGATTACCGGAGGGGGCGCACCCCGGTCGAGACGAAAGTGAAGGAATTCATGACCCCCTTTGCCGAGATGGTTTACGGGCGGGAAGGGCTTACCCTCTCGGAGGCTAACGACTTGATCTGGGAGCATAAACTAAACTGTTTGCCCATTATCGATGAGAACCAGCGTTTGAAGTACCTGGTTTTCCGGAAAGATTACACCGCCCACAAAGAAAATCCGTTGGAGCTTTTGGACCAGCACAAAAGGTTGATGGTGGGGGCCGGGATCAACACCCGGGACTACCACGACCGGGTACCGGCCTTGGTGGAGGCCGGGGCGGATATCCTCTGTGTCGACTCTTCCGACGGTTTTAGCGAGTGGCAGTTCGAAACGATTAAAACGATTAAGGAGAGGTACCGGGGCGAGGTGAAAGTCGGCGGCGGGAACGTGGTGGACCGGGAAGCCTTCTTATATCTGGCCGAAGCCGGGGCTGATTTTGTGAAGGTCGGAATCGGTGGCGGTTCGATCTGCATCACCCGGGAACAGAAGGGCATCGGGCGGGGACAAGCCACGGCCGTGATTGAAGTGGCGAAGGCGCGCGACGAATACTTCGCCCGGACCGGGATCTATATCCCCATCTGCTCCGACGGAGGGATTGTCCACGACTACCATATCGTGCTGGCCTTGGCGATGGGGGCCGACTTTGTGATGCTGGGCCGGTATTTTGCCCGGTTCGACGAGAGCCCGGCCCGGAAGATCCGGCATGGAATGAACTACGTCAAGGAATACTGGGGTGAAGGGTCAAACCGGGCGCGGAACTGGGCCCGTTATGACTATAGTGACGAGGGGCACTTAACCTTTGAAGAAGGGGTTGATTCCTATGTCCCCTACGCCGGAAAATTAAAGGACAACCTCGATCTGACCCTCGCGAAGATTAAATCGACGATGTGTAATTGCGGTGCCCTGACCATCCCCGAGTTGCAGAAGAAAGCCCGGCTTACCTTGGTCTCCCCGCTTACCCTGCGGGAAGGCAGCGCCCATGATGTTATCCTCCGCAAAGAGGCGGAACATGATTCATAACCGGTGTGCCGCACCGCAAAAAGCCACCCTTGTAAGGTGGCTTTTTTTGTCGGTTCCATGGTCTGGTTGGCCGTTCGACGGATGGGGCCGGCCGGTTTGGGTTGGTTGTTCTCCGCTAAGCGCGGCGGATCTGGCGGGCTTCGAAATAAAACCGCTTCTCGTCGGCTTCCCCCAGGGAAAAGGTTTTCCGGGGCAAAGCACCGTCGTGGACAATAGTCTTAAAGAGGTCGTGCTTGTTTAAAGGCGGCAGGAGGAGGCCGAGGTTACCCGGCTGCCGTCCCAAGGCGATGAGGTTTTCCTCGCCGTGAATATAGTCGATCCGGCTTTCCGGGTGACGGCGCAGATAAGCATCGAGAAAAGGCTGCAAAGTGCCGACGGTCAGGACGGAAGTGGGGTTTTCGATCATGACCGTGCCGGCGGTTGTGGCGGTGCAGAAGTGAAAATACTGGGTTTCCGGGTGATCCGGGACTGCTTGCCCGGTGGTTATGATCCGGCACCGTAGCTGATTTTGGAGCTCAGCGAAGAACCGGTCGGCCTCGACATTGAACAAAAGACGGTGGATCGGGTGGAAGATCAGTCCTTCGTCGTACAGGTTGACCGCTTCAACCAGGCAGAAACGGGCTGGATGGTCGGGCGGGAGCGCGGGGGAGGCGGTCTGTTTAAGCCGCTCCCAGATGGCCTTGGCGGTAGCAAGCGAATGGTTCCCGTCCCCGACGGCGAACAGAAGGGGTGCTTCGTCCGGGCCGTATCTGGCGGCGGTCCACTCCGGAGCGGTCAAACGGGCCAGAGCCTGGAAAGTCTTGTTGAGCAGCGCCGGATCCGTCAAGTGGTAACCGGTGAGGTGTCCGCCGTTCATCATCAGATCAAAATCGTAGAGCAGCGGCAGATCCGGGGTGGAGGCGAAAAGCGGTTCGATTACGGTTTGTTCCGGATCATCGAGGAGGAGCATAATATGGGGTACCTCCAAAAGCGCTCCTTCCCGGATTTTGATGCGGGGTGGCAAGCGGTCGGCGATCGTCTCTTCGGTGGGGCGGATCAGACTTTGGGACCCTGGCCGGTAGTCATACTTTTCCAGATCGACGGCGAGGAGCAACCCTTTGCGGGACGGGACGTGGGCCGTCCGGCGGTCAATGAGGATCAGCCCCGGGTCCAGGGGGACGAGGATTTTTTCCGCCAAGTAGGTTCGCATCCGTTCGTTAATCTGTTGGATTTTGGCGCCAACCTTCGGGTCGTTCAAGTAAACTTCGGGGAGGATCAGATCGAGCGTGGAAGGGGAAGCGCCGATTTGCCTTTTAACTTCGGCCCAATACTCGGGGTTCGAGGTATACTGGTCGCAGGCAATTACGGCCCATTTGGTTGGGTCGACGTGGGCGGCGGGGACCAAAACCGTAGGAATCTTGATCCCAAGGATGGCGGGGTCGAGCACGAAAAAACACTCCTTTGCTGAAAAGATTAATCCTGCGGCGGCTCCTCCGGATAGCTGCTCCCGGTGTAAAGATCCGGGTTGACCCGGGCGAGCAAGGGGGAGAGTTCGCCGGTATAATACAGGTAAAGCCGGTGTAACGCGCGGGTGCAGACGGTATAAAGGATCGGAAGCTCCTCCGGGGTGTGGTAAGCCGCGCGGGAGCAATCGCCGATTAAAACGGCATCAAATTCCAGTCCTTTGGCCAGATAAGAAGGGATGATCACCGGGCCGCTGGCCAGGGTCTTCTCTTCCTTGGTGAGCAGCCGGACCGGGACGAAAGCTTTTAATCGCTCGTATACCGCCTGGCATTCGCGGGCGGTTTTACCGATGACGGCCAGGGAAGCGTAGCCGACAGCGCTTAAAGCGCGGATCCGGTCGGCGAGGGCGGGAATGAGCAACCCGGGGTCGGCGACCCGGGTCACCACCGGTTTCGGGCCGGGGCGGTTGACCGCCGCCGTCTCCACCGCCGGTGCGGGCAGCAGCGCCCGGGTGAAAGCGGTAATCTCCCAGGTTGACCGGTAACTTTTGTTCAAGGTAAAAGTCTGTGGGTGGCGGGCGGCAAAGACCGCTTCGATCTCGGCGAAGGAACTCCGGTATTGCCGGGGATGGATCGTCTGGTTCGGATCGCCGAGGATGGTCAGGGTCGCGGCGGGAAAGAGTTCCTGGATAATCCGGTAGTGAAACAGGGTGTAATCCTGTGCCTCGTCGATGATCAGGTGTTTAATCTCCGGAAACTTGGGGAACCCCTCAATTTTTCCCCGGAAATAAAAGAAGGGGGCCAGGTCTTCGTAGAACAGATGATGGGTGCTGAAGGTTTTTAAAACGGCTTCACGGAGACGGTCAAGGGTCGCCGGCGGGAAACGGCCGGCGGCCATTTGGACGAGGAGTTCCCGGTTGGCAAAGAGTACCCGGTACAGCTGGAAGGGGTCCAATGCGGACCAGGCGCGGATCGCCGTGTAGAGCGGCTGAACCTTTTTGCGAATGGCCAAGCGGCTACGGGCTTTGATCTCGGCGGCCGATAATTGACGGTTCTCCTCGGCCAGACGCTGGGCGTACTCCTTTATTTTGCGTGTAATGACGGGCCGGAGCAGGTAAAAAGCCCGCCGTTCCAACTGGAGAAGGCGTTTTTTCAAGGGTAGATAGGCATAATAATCATCATACAGCGCCTGCAGTTCTTCTTTGCGGAGGACCATCTCCCCTTCCAATTGGAGATCGGAAAAGGGCAGACCGCGGGCGGTCAGGTAATTTTGGTAGTCATCAAGCAACGCTAAAAACTCGGGGGTGGTTTGCAGGTAGATCTTCTCCTCCCGGAGGCGATCCTCGGCTCTGCCGTCGGTCGTCAGCGTAAATTCCAGCTGGTTATGGCGGTCTTCAACGGTCAGCCCGGGGGGTAGCAAAGGCGCGACCAAGTCCTGGAAGGTGGTACAGAGCGCCATCTCTTCACCCAATTCGGGCAGAACGTTGGCGATGTAGTCGGCAAACAGTTGGTTGGGGGAGAAGATCAAGATATTTTTACTGGTAATCCGGTCCCGTTCTTTGTACAGATAATAGGCGGCACGGTGCAGGGCAATGGAGGTTTTTCCGCTGCCGGCGGTCCCCTGCACCAGCACCACCGGATGTTCCTCGTTGCGGATGACCTGGTTCTGTTCCCGCTGGATGCTGGTGACGATCGCCCGCATCTTCTCGTCACTATGTTGGCTCAAGATCTCCTGCAGGATCTCGTCGTCGATCTTGATGTTGCAATCAAACATGTAGATTAGACGCCCGTTTTCGATCTTGTACTGGCGTTTGCGGGTGATTTCGCCGTGGATCACCCCGGCTTCACACCGGTACTCCGCCGGGCCCGGTTCATAATCGTAGAACATACTGGAGACCGGAGCCCGCCAGTCATAGATGAGTGGCTTTCCCTCGGCGTCCAGGAGGGTGGAGAGGCCGATGTAAATCTCGTCGGCGGCCGGCGTTCCGCTCTCCCGAAAATCGATCCTGGCAAAGTAAGGCGTTTTGAGCATTTTCTGGAGTTTGAGGATCGCCCGCCGGTTATGTTCCACACTCACTTCCGTATTGCGCAAACCGCTCAATTGTTGGATGAGCGTGACCGCGGAGGCAAAACTGTCGGCTAAATGGGGCGCGTCTTCCCAGACGTTTTTTCTCTCCTCTTGCAGCAGGCCCTTCAGACGGGCAAAAAAGGCCTTTTTCGCGGCCAATTCTTGTTTGATTACGGTTAGAACCTTGACCAAACGTGCTTCTTCGTAGCGGCGGTCTCCCGTTTCCGTTGCCATGTTCCCTCCTAAGCTCAGTCGACGAATGGCTTTGTTTATGGTAAAATGAATTATGGTGTTTTCCCCTGCGGGTGCAGGGGATTCCTTTTCCATCTTCTTTAGTTTGTGGCGCCAGTCTAGAATTTTATTTATTATAACAAACTTTTATTTCCGCTCCAAGCGGGGAAAGGAAGATTTAGCCAAGGCTTAATAATAGCAAAGACGCGCCGGAACGCGGTGTCACTTTTCTGCACGGGAGGGATGAGACAATGGGCAAATTACGGATGCTGGCCTTGGATCTGGATGGGACTTTACTGCGAGAAGACAAGACGATTAGTCAACCCACGAGGGATCTGCTGACGGCGTTATACCAAGCCGGCGTGGAGATCGCCTTTGTGACCGGACGGATGTATCATTACACCGCACCGATCCAGGAATTACTCGGGTTTCCCGTTCATTATATCTGTACCGACGGCGCCTTTTTCCAGCCCCGCGGCTGGGAAGCGCCCCATTTGAAAACGGTG
>JAAYMP010000248.1 GCA_012521315.1 Bacillota bacterium | reverse complement strand
TAGCGAAAACCATGGAAGGTAAAATGCGGCATAAAAATCTGATCTTCTCCGTTGCAGATATACACATCGGTAGCCTTTGCCTGCCTGAGATTTTCTGTATAAAAGTTGCCGTCTTTGTCCAGGGTTTCCGCATGCCGAATGGTGATCTTCTGCCCGGGCCTGCCCTTTATCCTTACCTCCACAAAGCCGGTCAAATTTTGCCCGAAGTCCAAAACCCTTTCACCTTTAGGCGTGATTATAAATTCCCTGGCAGGTATCCTCTCCGTTATGCGCACGGGTTCATTCTCCTGTGCCACTATGCACTCCTTGTCAAAATCCGTTATTACTACTGGATATTCCTTATCCTCTTTAAAGCGGGAATCAATCGTTTCGCCCATATAGATTTCGCTGTACCTTATGCTGCCTGTTGTCACCTTCCAGCTTTCATCCGTCTTGATAACCTGCTTTGTCCCGTCGGCATATGTTATATGGATTTCTGCCAGCGCCGCCACCCTGTCCCCGTAGATGTTTGGCGTACACATAAAACCGAATATCCCCTTATACCACCCGTTCCCCACGGTTATCTCAATTTTGTTGTCCTTGCCCAGCATCTCACGACATATGACATATGTTTGATATTGAAGCCTCTTCTTATAATTGGTCCACCCGGGAGCGAAAAAGGCATCCCCCACCTTCCGATTATTTAGCTTTATCTCATAAACCCCCAGGGCAGTTGCATATATGCGGGCTCGTTTTACGGGCTTATCTTCCAGTTTGAATTCCTTGAAAAAGACCGGACATGCCGTCTCCTCGGGCGGAAAGTTGTGGCTAATCCAACTGGCACCGAAATTTGTTCCCCCAAATAGTCCGGTCTCAAAAAATCCTTCACACCAAGCATGGTTGCCTTTGTTGTCCCAGGCCTCAACATATACGCCATACCCGGTGCAGGGCTCAAGAGCAGCCCCTTCATATTCCACCAATACAGACGAATCGCTCTCCAGCCTGCCGGTATCCCAAGCCACATTTCCTGCCTCATCCGATACCCTGATCCTATAAGCGGTCTGTATGACGTTTTTTTCATTCGAAATCATTTGCCAGGAAAACCTGGGCTTTTGGGTATCCAGACCAACCGGGTTATACCTGTATTCAACGCGTAAATTCTTCAGTTCCATACCAATCACCTTCCCAGTAAATTTGTTTAACTCGCGATTAAACAACCAATAATGATAACTTAAGGATGCCGTCACCAGCGGCACCGCAAATTATGTCACGGTAACTTTTGCAACTGCAGTATTTAAGCCGTCTCCCGACACGGAAATCACCATCTCTCCCTGGCTTTTGCTGCGCACAACCGCCAGCGCCCTGCCATAATAGGTCGTATGAATTCCGGTATCATACCTCTCCTCAGTACATGGGTTGGCGCTGCCAAATGCCAGTAAAGTCCCGCCTTCAACCGAAACCCTCAACTGCCGATCGGAGTTGCTCTTTATAACGTCGTTTTTACCAACTAAATCGATGTTGACAAATACTATTTCCCCCGGCTTAACGACGCTCTCCTCGGGCGCTACCCTTATAAGCGTCCTGCCAGTAGCCGAAACAAGTTCGCTCCTCGATATTTCCCTTTTGTTCTCGTCATACGCTACTGCCGTCACAACGCCCTCTTCATACCTG
>JAAYMP010000177.1 GCA_012521315.1 Bacillota bacterium | reverse complement strand
TGGCCGTCCGGGCCAACCTTGACCATCGACTGGTCGCGGTAGTCGGGAAACAACGGGTCGGCTTCCTCAATATAAGGAGGCGCCTCCGCCCCCGCCTGATAGATCCGAGGTAGTTCCTCCCGCCAGTCCTCCCACAGTTCCTTGAGCGTCCGGCCGAAGAGTTTTTCGAAGGTCCGGTCCCGGTGGCCTTCCTTCACCACTGCTTCCAGCATTTCGCACAGCTTGTCTTGGCCATATTTCCGGGCAATATAGTCGACGAAGGACCAGGCTTCGGCATAGTGAAGATTACCGCTGACCTTCGATATTTCACTGATCGAATCTACTTGATCCCGCAACATCACATCACGGAGGGCGACCTCCCGCATGGCAAATCTCGTCTCCGCCGGCATATAGTATTCGGCGAGCCCTTCTGCGATCCAACCGGGTACGCCGCTCCCCACCCCGTACAAGAGGTTGTTTTTAAAAGGACCGATTGTAATCAGGTGGGTGATCTCATGGGTTAAGACCCCCCGTAAATCCCGGAACGTCGGCTGCCCAATTACAACCAAACGGTTGACGAGGATATGGGCAACCCCTTCGGAGGTGTCGGTGAGCGATAGTCCACTGGCTTGTGAATTCTGGTATTCCTTCCGGGAGGCAAAGAGAATAACCCGGATTTTCCGGTATGGGTTTAGGGTAAACAAATTACGAAAATCAGGATAAACCCGCCCGAAGGCATCCTCCTCCAAGATGCGGGCGCTGCGTTCCGCCAGTTCCTCCAAGCCCTGGTAGAAGAAGAGCTCAAAATGGGGGGTGACCAGTTTCTTCCACTGCAAGGGGCGGGGCATTGCTTTCACTTGCCCAAAACGGTATTCGGCCCCGGTTTTGCTTAATTCCACCGCCGACTGGGCGGGCCAAGTCAACGCGGAACTGACTAGAATTAACAAGAAAAAAAAGAGCGGGGGACGGCGGTGTTTTTTCATCTTACACCTCAAAGAAGGATTTTCGAATCTTCGCCTGCTCTGGTCAGACTTTTATATGTTTCCATAAAGCAACAGCAATTCCTGCCGGAAATTAAAACAAAAAAAGAGGTCGTTTCCTCTTTCTTCCGTGACGGCCAACCAAAGCCGGTCTTTGGTTCATCCAAAGTAAAGGCTTTCTCACTTAAAGATCTTGCCTAAGAGGCCTTTGCTCCTTTGGCTGAGCGTTTCATTGCTGTAGGTGAGGGCGTTAATCTCTCCTGTTAACCCGATCTTCCCTTGTTCCAGATTCAATAGAGTTAGATGGAGGTTTTCACCTTTAATCAACAGCACCCCGGCGGTGGTCTCCAGTAAAAGTTCAGTCGGGTCGTAACTGCCCACATTGGTGACCCCGTCGATGGTAAGTTTCTCCCGGTGGACCAGGGTTAATTGATGATTGTTCTTTAATCCCTTCTGCTCCATCTTTGCCACCTCTGATCAGTTTTTCTTAAAACCATCATATGAACAAAGATGGGCATTTGGAACAAAAAAGCTGCCAACCTGAGCCGGCTGACAGCTTTGTCTTTATTTGGTTTCCTGCCTACCACAATTTCGGTGTCCTACCTACCACAATTTCACAATCTTTACTTCCGGATAATAGTGCTTGATGATCTCCTCCGGTTTTTTCCCTTTTTTGGCGAGCGCGTGGGCTCCCCACTGACACAACCCGACGCCATGGCCAAAGCCCCGGCCGGTCATGGTGATCCCGTCGGTTTCATGCTTGAGATCGGTCAGCCAGATGGAGCGCATCTCCTGCGGACCGATGGCAATCCGGAAATCGGCTCCCGGGACGGTCGCTTCCCCTTCCGACCCGGTAAATTTCAGTTCCCGCGCCCGGTGGGAATCTTTACTGCGGGATGCCACGGCCATCCGGGAAACGGTACCAATCTTTTTGCCCAGTTCGGAAAGGGCGGCCGTGAGCTCCTGGAAGGTGAATTTCTTTTCCCAAAACAATTCTTCGTCCGGAATTACTTCCGCTTCCGGGCAGGAGACCGAGCGCATATAAGAGGGTTCCGGGTCCTCATAGGCCAACCCGTCTTTGGCCAAGGCGGTACGCCCACCGCAACTGGCCGAAAACCACCCCTTCACATACCGTCCGCGGTAAGTCATGACTTGTCCCGCCGTCATCTGGACGGCACGCCGGATCTCCGGGGTAATGGCTTCGGCGTTATACGCCTGGGCTTCCTCCTCATCGGTGGAAATATCGGTGTTATGTTGCTCTTTTGTCCCGCCGTCGGCAATAAAATCCATCGTGAACGTCCGGGCGACAATCGCCTGCGCCGCGTAGGCCTCCACCGGCCAGTCCGGCTTCATTTCCCCGGCTACCACCCCCAAAAGGTATTCTTCGATCGGCATTTTCTTCGTCTCTTTTGTTTTGTGGAAATAGACGGTGATCTCCGGTTCTTTATTCAGTTTCTTGGCCACATTCCCTTCCGCCCCGGGACAACCCATCAAAAACGGAACCAGCAATAATAACGCACAGGCCAGCGAAAACTGCTTGCGGATACGTTTGGGCGGCAACATCTTGATTCCTCCCCTTCGGTGTTTCTAAGATTAACTTAACCGAAGGGCGGAGGATTATGCAGACGCGGTTTACACCCGCTTCTTTTCTTCCTCCCAAAGCTGGTCCATTTCTTCCAAGGTCATCGTGGCCAGATCCTGTCCCCGCGCGGCAGCCCGTTCTTCCAAACAACGAAAGCGGCGGACAAACTTTTCGGTACTGCGTAGCAAAGCCAGTTCCGGCCGGATCTTAAGAAAACGGGCCAAGTTGACCAGGGAAAAAAGGAGATCGCCGAATTCTTCTTCCAGTTTCCGCTGGTCGGCTTCGCTCTTGACCCCGGCTTCCCAGACGGCCACCAGTTCTTCCGCTTCCTCCTTAATCTTCGCCAGTGGCCCGCGAACCTCCGGCCAATCAAAACCAACCCGGGCGGCTTTCGCTTGTACCTTCTCCGCACGCATTAAAGCCGGAAAAGTAGTCGGCACCCCGGAAAGGGCCGTACAGGGCGGCGTTTCTTTCTCCTGCGTCTTGATGGCTTCCCAGTTGGCCACCGCCGCCTCGGCTCCGCTCACCTTCGTATTGGCGAAGACATGAGGGTGACGACGGATCAGTTTGGCGTTGAGGTCCGCGAGGACATCCGCCAGGGTGAAGTGGCCGCTCTCCGCGGCCAGCTGTGCATGGAAGACGACCTGTAACAACAGGTCCCCCAGTTCTTCGCGGAGGTGGGCCGGGGACTCTTCCTCCAGCGCTTCCAAAACTTCATAGGCCTCCTCCAGTAAATATGGCCTTAAAGAACGGTGGGTCTGTTTCCGGTCCCAGGGACACCCCCGCTCACTTCTTAAAGTTCGCATGATCTCTTCCAACCGTTCCAACTCACGACCGCTCCTCACGCTCTTCTCTCCTTTATTTTTCGATTTCTATCTGTCTAAATTTTGGCAACCGTTTCACCGTTTCCGCCGGATTGGTCAGGCTTGGTTAGTATCCCCTGTCCGTTTATCCCAAAGCCGCCATCACTCCCCTCTTGTTCTGTTTTGTTCCATCACAAACCGGCGGCCCGTCCTCTCCGCCCAGCAGGCGCCAAGTTGTAAAGCAAAATTGAAAAATTATGTATAGCCGCCACCTAAACTACATAAGATACAATGTGTCAATTTACCGGAAAGGTGGAGGGGTAAGTTTGTGGTTCTCGCTCGCGCGCAAAGCCGCTCAGTTGCAGCCATTGCTTCCGTACCGCATTGACAGCAACAGTGAACAAGCAGCGCACTTATTTACAGAACGCCTTTATAAATCCTTGACCCATATGTGCAGTAAAAATAGATCCCTTGTGCTGCTCTGTATCGGTACCGACCGTTCAACCGGCGACAGCCTGGGTCCGTTGGTCGGTACCAAAGTTAAAGGCCAGCTTCCCTCCCAGGTAACAGTCTACGGTACGCTTGATCGTCCCGTGCACGCGGTCAACCTCGAAGCAACGCTCGCCGCAATTGAAGAGAAACATCCCGACCCGTTTATTATCGCCGTTGACGCTTGTCTGGGGCGGACCGAAAACATTGGCTCCATTAACATTAAACCCGGCCCGCTACGCCCGGGGACGGGTGTAAATAAACATCTGCCCCCGGTCGGGCAGATGCATATCATCGGCGTGGTGAATGTCGGCGGCTTCATGGAGTACCTTGTCCTCCAAAACACCCGTTTAAGCCTGGTCATGCGGATGGCGGACGTGATTAGTACCGGATTGGTCACCAGTTGTCGCCGGTTCTTCCACCATCCGGTGGTAACACCTTCGGAAACCGCCTTATTGACGGCCCCGACCAAATAGGCTGACCCGAGCACGTTTCTCCGGCGGAAAACCCAAGAGGGCCGCCCCGACGATCCCCGCGTCGTTGCCCATAAGGGCCAGGCGCAACTCGGCCGTGGGGATCCCCTCTTGGCCGTAACACGACCGTGCCACTTTACCCTTCAACGGAACCAAAAGATTCTCGCCTTCTTTTGACACACCCCCGCCAATCACGATCACCTCGGGCTGTAAGATGTTGATGATATTTACCATGCCAACCGCCAAATAATCCAAATACTTGTCAACCACCGCGGCGGCCACGGCATCGCCCTGCCTGGCGGCGTTAAAAGGGGTTTTCGCCGAGATTTTGCTTAAATCCCCGTCGACCATGGCCGAGAGCAAAGAACCGGGCGCTTGTTCCGCCGCCTCCTGTGCCATTTCGATCAAGCCCCGGGCGGACGCGTACGCTTCCCAACAGCCTCTCCGGCCGCAGGAACATAATTTCCCACTCGCCTCAATCACCATGTGGCCCAGTTCCGAACCGGCATTATTAAATCCGCTATAGATTTTGTGGTCGATAATGATCCCGCCGCCGATCCCGGTCCCCAGCGTGATCGTGACCGAGTAGCGAACCCCGCCGGCCGCGCCGAGCAGACCCTCGGCCAGCGCCGCACAGTTGGCATCATTGTCGACAAAGACCGGTAAGGGCAGGTATTTTTGCAGTTCGGCGCGGACCGGTACGTTGCGAAAGCCCAGATTATTATTGTATATAATGACACCGTTCTCCACATCGGGGGCCCCCGGGGAACCTACCCCGACACTGTTAAGCTGGTCAAAGCCAACCCCGGCTTTGGCCATGACGTCCCGCGCCAAATCGGCCATATCCTTCAGGATCAAGGTGGCGCTCCGCTCTCTACCGGTCGGGACGTCGCCACGCTCAACGATCTGTCCCTCTTCGTCCACCAGCCCGACGGCAATATTGGTCCCCCCTAGATCGATCCCCAAATAATACATGGTTCTCTCCCCTTCGGCAAACGCCTTTTATTAAGTTTTATTAAATAAACAATTTAAACAATCCCCCACCAGAGCGATGGGGGATTGCTGGGGTCAAGCTTTTCTTTTGCGGAACCCTTACGAAATGGCTTTCTCCGTTTCTTTATCAAAGAGGTGCATCTTCTGGGTATTGAAGACCAATTGCGTTTGGTCGCCATCGGCCGCTTTGGTATGGGCATCCACCCGGGCGGTGAAATTGTGCGGCCCATTGGAAACCCAAAGGTAGGTCTCGGACCCGATGAGCTCGCTGACGTCAACGGTCGCGGTCACCACATCTTCCGGATTCACATTGGAAGCACCGGTCAGTTCAGAGATGTTCTCCGGACGAATCCCGAAGATGACCTCTTTATCCACATACATATTGACGGTTTTAAACTTGCCCTCCGGGACATAAAGCTTGAAGGTCCCAAAATCGACGTAGATCCGGCCGTTTGCTTTCCGGACCACCCCCTCCAAAAAGTTCATCGGCGGAGTCCCGATAAAACCGGCCACAAACACATTGTTCGGATGGTCGTATATGTCAAGCGGACGACCGACTTGCTGGATGACGCCGTCTTTCATCACCACGATCCGGTCTCCCATGGTCATGGCCTCAATCTGGTCGTGGGTAACATAGATGACGGTGGTTTGCAACCGGTTATGCAGTTTTTGTAATTCCGCCCGCATCTGAACCCGTAATTTGGCGTCAAGGTTGGAGAGGGGCTCATCCATCAAGAAGACCTTCGGTTCCCGGACGATCGCCCGGCCCAACGCCACCCGTTGCCGCTGACCGCCGGAGAGTGCTTTCGGCCGCCGGTTGAGGAGGTTTTCAATCCCGAGAATCTTCGCCGCTTCCTTCACCCGGCGATCAATCTCCACCTTTGGAAATTTCCGCAGTTTCAAACCGAAAGCCATGTTGTTGTAAACATCCATATGGGGGTAGAGCGCGTAGTTCTGAAAGACCATTGCGATATCCCGGTCTTTCGGCGCGACATCGTTTACCAAGTTATCTCCAATGTATATATTACCGGAACTTGCCTCTTCAAGCCCGGCGACACAACGTAAAGAGGTAGTTTTCCCGCAACCGGAGGGCCCAACCAGAACCACAAACTCTTTGTCTTTAATCTCTAAGTTAAAATCGTTAACCGCAACCACACCGTTGGGGAACTTCTTGTAAACGTGCTCGAAGACGACTTTTGCCAAAATTACCTACCTCCCAAATTCAAGCAATTTATTTAAAAATATTTTTATATTGAATCTCGTTTATTTACTCCAAAGTTTGTCAATCATGGTCGACATATAACGGTTGCTTATCCACCTTCTATCGTGACCAGTGGTTTTTGTCTCTATCATTAATGAAGGGCGTGTTTCGCCCGATATAAGCTGGTTGGTTTATTACTTTTGCGCGAGCTTTTCAGTTTTCTTGGTTATTTATATTCGACATAATCCCAAATTTTCCTGCCTTGAAATACCTGGCCTTTCCCCGGCCGGTTCCCCCCTAATCTAACGGTTGGATCGTAATATGTTCATCCCTGGCCAAAGTCCACCAAATAAACGGACGTCAAACAGAGACACCCCGGATCTTCCGGGGTGTCTCTTTCTTCTTTTCGGCCAAAGCATGGTGCGGCGATGCACCACGCTTCATGTTAAATGGGTTTTAGAATTGCAACTCTAAACCGGCAGAGATCGTGGGCTGGTTCGCGATGAAGTCATAACCGGCCGTAAGCTCCAGACCATTCGGGGCATTGTAACCAATCGTCGCTTCCAGCTCTTCCGCTTCCGCGGTTTCAAAATCATAATTACCAGCCAGCTCAGTGTTGAAGTCCAGCCCGGCGATGCTGACCGTACGGGCGATGGAGTAATCAACCGTCTTTGCGTAGTCCACATAGTCGGCGGCAACTTCAAAACCGAATTGATTGGCAGTCGCGCCAACGGTGAAGCCGATTCCCGGAATCAGGCAATTGTCGTCGTCGGGGTCGACGTTCCGGTGGACCGCGTCAAATTCGGTCGGGATATCTTGGTAGCCGGCCCGAACTTCAAGGCCTTCCAACACTTGGTATTTACCTTTCACCCGGTAAGCGTCGGTTCCTTCTTGCACGGCCGCATAGGTCCCGGAAACTTCGGCTCCGGCCAGCGGTTGCACGGTGGTGGACAAGGCGTAGGCGAGCTGTTCGTCGGCTTTCACCACGGTCACCTGGGCCTCAATTCCGTCCATCGGGTTGACTTTGACGTAAGCACCCCGGTCCAGAAGGACCTCCTCCTCACTACCATACACGGAATAGTACCCGCCAAGGGTCACCGGGCCGATCGCCAACCGGTCAATGCTGATCCCGGTGGTTTTGATCCCAGCAGCTACAAAATCCGAGTAGCTATGGTTCAAGGACCCGATTCTGGTGTTAAACCCAGGGGTGCCCGGAACTAATGCGCCGTTGGTCTCCAGCCATAAAGCGGTAATCCCCAGATCCCAGGCCTTCCACGGGAAGGTCTCTTCTTTACTGCCGAAGCCAAGGCCGGCTTTCAAGCCTTCACCGATCTTGCCGGTGAGCTTAATCTCGGAATTTCCGCCAAAATTCTCGCCATAAACGGCTTCCGTGACGACTTCACCCGAGAAATCCATATTGGCAGCCATCACAACTGGGGTCATGGTTGCAATCAGGAATAAGGCAAGTAATGATGCGACAATTCGTTTCATCAACTGGTTCCTCCTTAGGTTCTGCGATTTTTTCTTCGATTTTTGGTTTCTTGATTAGAATTGGTGCTGCGATAGGAAAAGAACCGAACTGAGTGGTCATGTTTCCTCAATTCTTCCTCTTTTCCGGCCACGAACGGTAGTGCGATGAATTACTACCCCTGTCCTTCCGTCCCATGCCTAAGTCGTTTTCACCTCCTTTACACCGGACGGTTGTCGCAGGTGTAGTAAACTTGTAAACTTGACTGTTTCCTGGGCTGTGTTATGAAGTTTTGATGGTCCTTGTTCTGCCCTACTATTTCGCTTTTTGAAACATAACTCCTGCTAAACCCCATAATGTATATATTGACTTTGTTTGCATAATTTACCCCTACTCCACCTCCTCCAAGCCCTCCAAAAGGGCCTGCGCCGCACTGACCGTCATCCCTTCCACCGATAACAACTCCTCCAGCGATGCTTCACGAATCTGCCGGAGCGAACCGAATTTCTGCAGGAGCGCCTTTTTCCGCTTGGGCCCAATCCCTTTAATCCGGTCTAAAGCCGAAGCGACGCTCTGTTTTTGCCGCCGGGCACGGTGGAAGGTCAGGGCAAAACGATGGGCTTCGTCCCGCAGGTACTGCAAAAGGTGCAAAGCCTGATCGTCCGGGGGCAAGCGCAAGGGTTCATCCCCACCGCGCTGATAAATCTCTTCCTCCTTCTCCGCCAAGCTGATCAACGGCTGATCCGCCCACCCGAGCGCCGCCAGTTTGGCGTAGACCGCGTTCAATTGCCCCTTTCCGCCGTCGATCACCAGTAAATCAGGGAAAGGCAAAAAACTGGGCTTTTCCTCCCCCTCCTCCTGCTCTTGTTGTCCGTGCAAGAACCGGCGACCGACCGCT
>JAAYMP010000176.1 GCA_012521315.1 Bacillota bacterium | reverse complement strand
GGAGATTTTGCCGGAAGGGTTCGGTTTTTTGCGGGTTGATAACTACGAACCAGGGCCGAACGATGTTTATGTTTCCAACTCCCAAATCCGCCGTTTTCATTTGCGGACCGGCGATCTGGTCGCCGGTCAGGTGCGACCGCCGAAAGAAAATGAACGTTACTTTTCGCTCCTGAAAACCCAGGCCGTCAACCACCTTGATCCCGATTTGTACCAGGAAAGAGACTATTTTGAAGAGCTGACCCCCATTTATCCGCAGGCACGGTTGGTCTTGGAAACCCAACCGAAGGAGATCGCCATGCGTCTGATGGATATCATTGCGCCGGTGGGGAAAGGGCAGCGGGGAATGATTGTCGCGCCACCAAAAGCGGGGAAGACGACCCTCCTGAAGAGTATTGCCAACAGTCTGACCCGGAATCATCCGGAGATTTACCTGATCGTGCTCCTCATTGATGAACGGCCGGAGGAAGTGACCGATATGGAGCGGTCGGTTTCGGGTGAGGTGGTGAGCTCGACCTTTGACCAACCGGCCGAGAACCATGTCCGGGTGGCCGAACTCGTCCTGGAACGGGCCAAACGGCTGGTGGAACTGAAGAAAGACGTGGTGATCCTCCTTGATTCCATCACCCGGCTGGCCAGGGCGTACAACCTGGTGGTTCCCCCCAGCGGGCGGACGCTCTCGGGGGGAGTGGACTCCGGCGCTCTGCATAAACCGAAGCGGTTCTTTGGGGCCGCCCGGAATATTGAGGAAGGTGGAAGTTTAACCATCATGGCGACCGCCCTGGTGGAGACCGGAAGCCGGATGGACGATGTCATCTATGAGGAATTCAAAGGCACCGGCAATATGGAACTCCATCTCGACCGTAAACTGGCCGACCGGCGGATCTTCCCGGCGATCGATATTGTCCGTTCTGGTACCCGCAAAGAAGAATTGCTCCTTGACCCCAAAGAATTGGAGATGACTTGGGTGCTTAGAAAACTCTTAAGCTCGCTTGGTCCAGCGGAAACGATGGAACTGCTTTTGGACCGGCTAGCCTACACCAAAGACAATAAAGAATTACAAAGCCTCATCCTTAATTCTTCCTTTGCCGAAAATGTCCTGAGTAAACGGGGGCAAAACTGAAACTGCTCCCGCTTTTTATCTTCCCTGCCGGCCGCTTTTCCCACCGCCAAGCTTTTGTCCCGGTATCGCGGTAAATGTCACAACAGAAAACTGGCAAATCAGGCAATCCTTAACGATGTATGAAATATATTAGTTATGGTCAAGATAAAGTAAGTATTTTTCCTTTTCACCGCGATGACGGGAATAACTCCATGGGTAGGAGTTTTGGAGGTAGGCGGTAGATGGATGAGAACCTAAAATCGGTTTTAGGGCGAAAGAGCATCGTTTTTTTTCTGGGGTTGCTTTTCTTGTCCACTCCGGTGACGGGGAAAGGGTTGAACAATATCCAGGAGAAAACCCTTTCTGAACTTTTACGGCCGGTTTTGAAGACGGTTATGCTGACGGTCGAGCCCGACCCGGTCGACGCTGCGGCGGACACCAATCCAGCCGGGGCGGGGGGCGTGGATCCGCCGGCCGGCACGGGGGGAGAGGACGACAATTGTGTGCTTTACCGAATCTGTTGGGGCGATACCTGCTGGTTAATTGCCCGCCGCCACGGGATGAGCCTCAATGAACTGGCGGCGCTTAACCCTGGGTTGAATCCGGAGAAGATCAGATCCGGTGATTATCTATACGTGCGTCGCCTGACGACGGTGGCGGCCAGTCGGGGACGGGGCGGGCTGCGCAGTTTGCCACTGGCCTTATCCCATCCGTTACCCGGGGCGCGCCTGACCTCCCGGTATGGCGTGCGGTGGGGCCGGATGCACTGGGGAATTGATCTGGCCGCCCCGGCCGGGACGCCGGTGTACGCCGCCGCGGCCGGAATAGTTACTTTTTCCGGGTGGCGAACCGGATACGGTTTGGTTGTGGTGCTTGACCATGGGTCCTACCAGACCAAATACGCTCATAACACAGAAAATTTGGTGCGGGTCGGTGATGAGGTCCGGCGGGGCCAGTCCATCGCCAAGGTAGGAAAGACCGGTAATGCCACGGGGTACCATCTCCATTTTGAACTGGTGATCAACGGCGAGAAGGTCGATCCCTTGCTCTATCTTTAAAAAAGTCCGGCGGGGGACGGAATGAAAATGGATATTTGCGGGAAGAAGGTTTGGCTTGGTGCTTAATAACCCCTTGACATTCTTTTTTTTTCCCTAAAATTAACCAAAAAGGGGCTTGCTTCTCGGGAGACGAAGCGGTAAAATAAAGAAGAAGGTCAGGAAAGGTCAGAAAAGAGGTGGTGCCAAGATGGGTTCGCTCTCTGACCTCATCGAACAGTATTTGCAGGATTTATTGGCGAAAAGAGAAAGTATTGAGATTCAGCGGCGCCAGTTGGCCCAAATGTTCCGGTGCGCGCCTTCGCAGATTAATTACGTGTTGGAAACCCGCTTTACCCTGGATCATGGTTACCTGATTGTCAGCCGGCGCGGCGGTGGCGGTTACATCAAAATCGCCAGGGCCAACTGGCATGAGGATCCGGATCTTCTTGAACAAATCAAGGAGTTGATCGGCGCCGCGCTTACCCAGGAAGGGATGGCGGCTCTCCTCCAGCGCCTGGTCCGGGAAGGAGTGCTTGAAGAGAAGGATTCCTGGCTTTTGTGGCAAGTGGTCAATAAAGAACTGGAGAATCCGGATTTCCCGGAAGAGAAGAAGGATCACTACCGGGCGATTCTGCTCCGCACGGCCCTGTTGGTGCTTTGCGGACGAGAAAAAACAATTGCTTAAACAAAAGGGGTGAGTTGGATGTGGTGTGAACGGTGTAAACAGCGGCCGGCGACAGTTCATGTCACGAAGATCGTCAATAATCACAAGACCGAATCCCACTTGTGCGCGACCTGCGCCCAGGAAAGCGGGATTGATCCTGGAAAGGAGCTGGGGTTTCTCTTCGAACCGAACTTTTCCTTCCATAATCTGCTGGCCAGTTTGCTTGAGCATGAATTTGGGCCGCAGAGTACCATCGCCCCTTACCAACCGGCGGTTGAGAAATGTTCCCGTTGTGGCCTGACTTTTACTGACTTTAGGAAGATCGGTTTTTTGGGTTGCGGTGATTGTTACAAGGCCTTTGGGCGTTCCCTCGGTCCGTTGCTGGAACGGATCCATGGGCATGTTAACCATACAGGAAAAGTCCCCATCCGGACCGGGGGTAAAGTTCGGATTAAAAAAGAGATTGAAGACCTTCGCCGCCGGTTGCAGGAGGCTGTCCGGCGGGAGGCTTATGAGGAAGCCGCCCGGATCCGGGACGAGATCAGGGCAAAAGAGGAAAAGCTAAAGTAGGAATAGGCGGCGCGGCGTTTACCAACGTAGGAGGTGGACGGAGTGGACCTTAAGAAAAAAATGAAAGAATTACTCCCCGGTTGGCTGCACGGGCCGGCACCCGAAGGTGACGTGGTCATC
>JAAYMP010000175.1 GCA_012521315.1 Bacillota bacterium | reverse complement strand
CGGTAACGGTGATCTTTGCCACGGTGGCCGTGGTCGGTTTGATGTTCTTTTTCTGCCTCACCATCCTGATTGGGTTGGGGAATTTGACCGCGGTCGTGCGGTGAGGCGGGCGGTAAGCGCCGCCTCGCGCGCCCGGCCCGTAACGAGGAGGTGCTTTCCGATTAAAGAGGCGCTGAAAAGCCTGTTGGCGCTGATCTTGTTGGCCGGTTTCTGCGAGCTTCTCCTGCCCGATGACGGGATGCGCAAATACGGGCGGATGGTCGTCGGGTTGATTGTCCTTTTTTCCCTCGTCAATTTGGTCATCCGGGTGGGGCAGAATTTTCCGGCGGCCTTCCCGGCGGTCGCCGTCGGAGGGGGGCGGGCCGACCCGGCGGACTTGGTGGCGGAAGGAGTCAACCTGCGCCAGCAGGGCGAGGAGCAGGTGGCGGCGCTGACGGCGCCGGCCCTCCAGGCGAAGGTGGCCGCGTTTCTCCAGCAGATTACGGGGACCGCCGGGGTGCAAGTGGAGATCAGCGGCGCGGCCGGGCAGGTCGAAAGGGTGCGGGTAATTTTCCCGGCCGACCCTGGGGTTTCGGTGGAGTTTTTGCAGAGAACAGTGGCCGCGGTCTTGGCGGTGGCGCCGGAGCGGGTGGAGGTGAAAAAGGAATTTGCCGAAGAAGAGGGATCCTGAGGAACGGTTTTTCTTGCGTAAACTGCTGAATTACTTTGGTTTACAAAAGCTTCCGGCTAAAGAACGCAAGACGATCTTAACCCTGTTTTTGCTCGCCGGAATGGGTGTCGCCTTTATGTTCTGGGATGGTAGCGGCCAACCAAAGCCGGGGCAGGCCGCTCCGGAATTACCCGTCAAAGGGCCGGCGTTGGCCGAAAAAGGAGATGAGCAGTGGTCCGAAAGCCGCCTCGAACGGGAAGTGGCCGCCATTTTGGCCCAGGTTAAAGGGGCGGGACGGGTGGTGGTCGACCTGCACTTGGCGACGACCGCTGAGAGTCAGTGGCTTTACCGGGAGGAACGGCAAGAACGGGTTGGCGCGACGGGGCAGGGAAACAGCCCCGGCGAACTCATGACCCGGCGGGAACCGGTCTTCCAGCGCCAAAGCGGCGGGGTTGAGGCCCCGGTCTTAAACGGGCAAAAAGCGCCGGTGATCAGTGGCGTGTTGGTGGTGGCCGAAGGGGCCGCCGACCCGGCGATCCGCCGGCAGTTGGGCGAAGCGACCGCGGTTTTGCTGGGGATTGCTCTCCACCGGGTGCTTGTATTACCATGGGGTTAATATTTTAAAAGTTCATAGGTAAAAACCGAGAAGTGGAGAAACTTAAAGGGAGGGTAAAGATTGGAGCTCAGACAGGCGGATCCAATTCTGACCTGGGTTTTGTTGGGGGTTAGCTTTTTCCTCCTGCTTGGGGTCGGGTTTTACAGCCGGATTGCCTTCGACCCGGCCGGCCGTGGCGAGGCGTTGCCAGACCCCCCATTGGCTGTGGCGGTTTCCGCCCAAAAGCAGCTCGGGGACGAGGCGGCCCTGGTCGAGTTCCGCTGGAACCGGGACCGGGAGCGGAGTCGCCTTCAGGAAACGTTGGAAGAGATGTTGCGCACGGCGGAAGGCGAACAAAGGACAAAGCTCCATGATGAACTGTTGACGTTAATGAAACGCCAAACCGTCGAGCACGAGTTGGAAAACTTGTTGGCGGCCAAGGGGTATCCCCAAAATGCGGTGGCTGTTTATCCCGGGACGGTCGCCGTGATCGTCAAGGGCAGGCCGTTGAATCCCGCGGCGGTCGCGGAGATTGGGGAATTGGCGACCAGGATCACCGGCTACCGGGTGGAACAGATCCGGATTATGGAGTAGAATTAAGGGGTTAGCTCGGACGAACAAGGTGCCGCCGGCCTGAAAAACAAAAAGAAAAAGAGGAAAATAATAGGCCGGTGCGAAATTAAAATAACGGTTCCATTTGCCAAGCTAAGGAGAGTGTGACTGATGAATATCAAGGAAATCAAAGAGCTAATGCAAATGCTGGTTGAGACCGATATAACCGAATTGAATCTGGAAAGCAACGGCACAAAAATTGTGATTAAAAAAGGGATTCCCGGCGTGGTGCAACCGGTGGTAACGGTAACGCCGGCGGCGCCGCCGCCGGCGGTGGCGTCCGCCCCCGCCCCGGTCCAAAATACCCCCGCACCGGAGCCTGTCGCGCAGGAGCGGAAGCTGGCCCCCAACCAAGAGTATGTTTTGGCCGAGATCGTGGGGACTTTTTACCGGGCGCCAGGGCCGGGGGAGACGCCCTTTGTTGAGGTGGGCGAGATGGTTGAACCCGGGAAGACCCTGTGTATTATCGAAGCGATGAAGGTGATGAATGAGATCGAAAGCCCGTTCCGCGGCAAGGTGGTTGAGATTCTGGTGAACGACGCCGAACCGGTCGAGTATGGACAACCCTTGTTCATCATCGAAAAAACCTGAACAATTTTGGCAGGGGAAACGTCCAAACAAGTGTCGGAGGTGTAGTATCGGTGTTTGGCAAGATTTTAGTCGCCAACCGGGGAGAGATTGCCTTACGCGTGATCCGGGCCTGCAAAGAGCTGGGGATTGAAACGGTGGCGGTGTATTCCGAAGTCGACCAGGATGCTTTGCATGTGCGTTATGCCGATGAGGCCGTGTGCGTTGGGCCAGCCTCGCCGTCCAAAAGTTATCTGAACATCATCAACCTGATCAGTACAGCGACGCTGACCGGGGTTGACGCGATCCATCCGGGGTACGGCTTTTTGTCCGAAAACCCGCGGTTTGTTGAGATCTGCGAGACTCATAACATAAAGTTTATCGGGCCGCCCGCTTCGGTGATGGAGAAGATGGGTGACAAATCACGGGCGAAAAGAATCATGAAGGAACAGGGCGTTCCGGTGATCCCCGGTTCGGACGGGCCCTTGACCTCCGTCGAAGAAGCGCTGGACGTCGCCGCGGAGATCGGCTATCCGGTGATCATAAAGGCGGCGGCCGGTGGCGGGGGCCGGGGCATGCGGGTGGTGCATTCGCCCGATGATTTAAAGCAAGCGGTCCAGACCGCCCAGTTGGAAGCGGAAGCGGCCTTTGGCCACCCCGAGGTTTATCTCGAAAAATATTTGGAAGAACCGCGGCACATTGAGATCCAGGTTCTCTTTGACGAGTATGGCAACGGCGTCTATCTTGGCGAACGGGAATGCTCCCTGCAGCGGCGTCACCAGAAGATTTTGGAGGAGAGCCCTTCCCCGCGGGTCTCGCCGAAGTTGAGGAAGGCCTTGGGCGAAGCGGCGCTCAAAGGGGCGCGGGCGGTGGGTTACAAGAACGCCGGAACCGTGGAGTTTTTGGTCGATAAAGACGATCGGTTTTATTTTATGGAGATGAATACCCGGATCCAGGTCGAGCACCCGGTCACCGAGATGGTTACCGGTATTGACCTGGTGAAACAGCAAATTTTGATTGCGGCCGGCGAGAAGTTACCCTGGCGACAGGAGGAGATTACCCTTAGAGGGCATGCCATTGAATGCCGGATTAACGCCGAGGATCCGCAGAAGAATTTCCTGCCCCAGCCGGGCTTGATCCAATTTTACCACGCGCCCGGCGGCCCGGGGATCCGGGTGGACAGCGCCGCTTATTCCGGTTATTTGATCACCCCCTATTACGACTCGATGATTGCCAAACTGATCGCCTGGGGGGAAACGCGGGAGGAAGCGATCACCAGGATGATCAGGGCGTTGGATGAGTTTGAGGTGGAAGGAATTCCGTCAACCATCCTCTTCCACCTGGAGATCCTTCACCACCCCAACTTTATAAAGGGCGAATTTACGACGGATTTTGTCCATAACTTGATAAAAGAGTTGCAACTGGAATAAAATCTAATAAACGCGTAAGCCAGTTTGTTGCCGGTGCTTGAGCAACTCGCAGCGTGCGGGTGTGAAGATTATTTACTGATGGAGGTGGCAGGAGTGGCCAGAGATTTTAACCCCGAGCACGAGTGGAACGAGAAAAACGGTTCGGTTCGGATTGCCAATGAAGTGGTCGGTGTGATTGCCGGCCTGGCCGCGATGGAGGTTAAAGGCGTTTACGGGATGAGCGGCGGGATGGTGGACGGGATTACCGAACTCTTAAAAAAGAAAAATCTGTCCAAAGGCGTCCGGGTCGAAGTCGGCGAGAAAGAAGCGGCGATTGACCTCTCGATCATTGTCGAATACGGAACGAAAATCCCGGAGGTGGCCGTGGCCGTTCAGGAGAATGTGAAACGGGCCATTGAGAGTATGACCGGATTGACGGTGGTGGAGGTTAACGTCCATATCCAGGGGGTTGAATTTCGACAGGAAGAACCCGTGCCGGAGGAAAAACGGGTAAAATAAACGGGGACAAGGGGGTAAGAATGATGAAAATATCTTACCGTTTGGTTATTATCATCGGTTCCTTGGTGATGCTGATCCTCTCCGTCTTCTTCTTCGGCCTGTTGATCGGGGAAGATCTCTTTCGGGTGCTCGGAATGCTGACCCCCGCTGAAGATGGCAAAGTCTTTAAACTCCTCGGGTTTCTCTTCTTCTTTATCTTCTTTATCCTGTTGTGGATGGCCGGTTTACATACCAAGAAGGAACTGAAGACGATCATCCACGAGACGGAGCTGGGCGAGATTCGCATCTCTTCGTCGGCGGTGGAAGCCTTGGCCCTCCGGGCGGTGAAAAAGATCAGGGGTGTGAAGGAAGCGGAGGTCCGGGCCATTACCGAGAATGAACGGCTCAGTTTTCAAGCGGAGATTGTCAGTTCCCCTGATCTCAATGTTCCGCAGTTGATCTACGAGATCCGGGAGGAACTGCGGGAGTATATCCACGAAACGCTTGGGATCCCGGTAAACAGCGTGGAAGTGACCGTGACCAAGATCTCCTCGGAGCCGCGGGCGCGGGTGGAATAGGAGGGGAGGAGCATGAGCGAGAAGGATAATAATCACCAGCTTTTACAGTTGTTTTTGAATTATAAAGGCCGGATCTTTTCTTCGGCGTTAGGGGTTGTCACCGGGATTTTGGTCCTCTGCCTGGGGTGGATCAAGGCCTTGTCCTTTGCCTTTTGCGTCCTGGTCGGGTACACGCTCGGTAAAAGATTCGACAGCGGCGATGAGTTGAAGCTGCCAAAACTGAAAGGACTCTTCCAGAAACGGCGAATTTATTAACTTGAGGTTGAGAATTGATGGGTCGACGCTTGGCAAGAGAACTAGCCTTCTTGGCTTTATTCCAGCATGATTTGGGTCGGATCCCCGGGCCGGAAGCCGTCCGGTGGCTGCTCTCCGAGCATAAACTCTCCCCCGAGGCGGTTGCCTTTCTCCAGGAGATGGTGGCCGACGCCATCGCGAAACGGGAGGAGATCGACAACGTTCTGCAGCATTATTCGCAAGACTGGCCGCTGGTCCGGATGGCCAGTACCGACCGGAACATCTTACGCTTGGCGGTCTATGAACTGTTATACCGGAGTGATATCCCGGTGGAAGTAACGGTGAACGAGGCGGTCGAAATCGCCAAAAAGTACGGGGATGAGGACTCCGGGAAGTTTGTCAACGGGGTTCTGGGCACCGTCATCCGTGCCATCCGGAGAATGGTGAACGTACCCGCCCAGGTGGATGAGGGAACAGATGAGTAGTTATTACCTTGGTTTGGATACCAGTTGTTATACAACCTCGGTGGCGTTGACAGACGCCGCGGGGCGGATCTTGCAAGACCAGCGCCGGGTCTTAACGGTGGAAAAGGGGGCAAAAGGGCTTCGACAATCGGAAGCCCTTTTCCAACATTTAAAGAACCTCCCGGACCTGGTTGAGGCGGTTGCCGCTTTCCGGCCCTTACAAGGAGTGGCGTACGCGGCCCGCCCGCGGCCGGTGGCCGGCTCCTATCTGCCGGTCTTCCTGGCGGGGGCCAATTTCGCCCGCGTGATCGCCGCTACGGCCGGGGTGCCGCTCCTGGCCTCTTCACACCAGGAAGGACACATCCGGGCGGCGCTGGCCGGCACGGGGCTGGAGAGCAACGCCTTCCTGGGATTGCACCTTTCGGGAGGAACCACGGAACTCCTGGCCATCCGGCGGAAGGCGGGCGGTTTTGCCGTCAAACTGCTGGGGGGGACCTCCGACTTGCACGCGGGACAGATGGTCGACCGGATCGGCGTGGCGATGGGGCTGCCTTTTCCGGCCGGCCCCCATCTGGAGGCTTTGGCGGAGGAAGGACAAGCCATCCTGCAGTTGCCCGTGGCCGTGCAGGGGTTGACGGTCAGTTTTTCTGGGCCGACTTCGGCCGCCTTGCGCCTGTGGGCGCAAAACCCGGCCCCCGCCGATCTGGCGCGGGCGGTCCTGGACTGCCTGGTCGAATCGGTTTTCCGCCTGGTCCGGGCCGGGGTGGCCACCGGGGAACCGGGCTGCCGGGAAATATTAATGTTCGGCGGGGTCGCCAGCAATACCTACCTGCGCCGGGAGCTTAAAGAGCGGGTGGCCCGTTGGGACCCGGGGGTTAAAGTGTATTTCGGGAAGGCTGAATTGTCGGCGGACAATGCGGTGGGCTTGGCTTTGCTGGCCCGCGATTACTTTGCGTCGACGGCCACGAGGGGAGGAACGGAAGATGGAGAAGATGTTGATCATCGACAGCCATAGTTTGGCGCACCGCGCCTACCACGCCTTGAAGGACACCAACCTGCGGACGAAGGATGGACTGCCCACCAGCGCGGTGTACGGGGTGGCGTCCATGATCCTCCGTTTGCTCGAGGATGAACAGCCCACCTATCTGGTGGTGGCTGAGGACCTGGGCAAGACTTTCCGGCATGAAGCCTATGCCGAATATAAAGGGACCCGGAAAGAGCTGGATGCGGAACTGCTGACCCAGTTTCCATACATCAAAGAGTTTTACGAGAGTATGGGGGCGGTGGTGCTCGGGGTCGACGGGTATGAGGCCGATGATGTGATCGGAACGATGGCCCGGGCGGCCCGGGAAGCCGGGATCCCGGTCTGCATCGTCACCGGGGACCAGGATGCCTTCCAGCTGATCGAGGAGGGGGTCTGTGTTTATTACACCCGGCGCGGGATCACCGATCTGGTGCGCGCCACCCCTGATTATCTGCAGAAGAAATACGGATTAACCCCGCGGCAGTGGGCGGATTTTAAGGCGTTACGCGGGGATCCGTCGGACAATATTCCCGGGATTCCCGGGGTTGGGGAGAAAACCGCGGTCAAACTGCTGAACGACTACGGCAGCCTGGAAGCGTTGCTCGCCAACCCGGAGTGCGTTGCGAATGAACGGTTGCGTAAACTGCTGGTCGACCACCAGGCTGAGGCGGAGCGTTGGCGGGAACTGGTGACGATCAAAAGGGACGTGCCGCTGCCCTTGGCCCCGGCGGCTTGCCGTTTTACCTTGAATGCGCCGCGCCTGGCGGATTTCTTCCGCCGGCTGGAGTTTCGAAGCCTGCTGGGCCGTGTGGCGGGCAAGGAAGGCAAAGCCCCGGCGGCGGCGAAGGTCGAGGCCGGACCGGTCTTAACGCCGGAGGCCTGCCTTTTAACCGGGGAGGACCTGCCGGCTTTTTTGGAAGGCAGTGCCCGGCAGCCGGTGGCCATTCAGTTTTTGGCGACGGAAGCCACCTGGCAGCGGGGGGAAGCGCTGGGGGTGGCTTTTTCGAAAGCCGGTGACCAGCACGGCTATCTGCCCCTGGGCGGCGGGGCAACCTCCTGGCCGGAGCCGTTGGTCCGGTGGCTGGCCGATCCGGAGGCCCCGAAAATGGCCTTTGACGGCAAGACCCAGATGGTCCTGGCGGACCATTACGGGTACGCCTGGGAAGGCCTGGCTTTTGATGCGCTGATCGCCGCCTACCTGGTCAGCGGGGGCCGCTGGCAGTTGACCCTGGAGAACACGGCCCAGACTTTACTCGGAATCGAGCTTCCACCTTTGCAGGATGCCAAGGGGAAGCAACTGACCATCTTTAACCTGCCGGCCGATTGGGTGGAGGAGACTTTGGCCGGTGCCGGGGTAAGCCGGACTGCAGCCCTCCTTAAGCTCCATCCGGTTTTGGCGGCGGAGATTGGACAGGCCGGGGTCGGGGAGTTGTTTTACGAGGTGGAGATGCCGCTGGTCCGGATCTTGTTCGCCATGGAAAAAGCGGGGGTGAAGGTCTCCCCGGAGCAGCTCTCCACCCTGAAGGCCAATTATGCCCGCTGGATCAAAGGTTTGGAAAGCGAGATCTACCGGTTGGCGGGGGAAGAGTTCAACATTTCTTCGCCGAGACAGTTGGGGGTGATCCTCTTTGAACGGCTGGGCCTGCCGGCGGGGAAGCGGACCAAGACCGGTTACTCGACGGACGCGGAAGTCCTGGAGGAACTGGTCGACAAGCATCCGCTTGTCGAAAAGGTGCTGGCCTACCGCGGTTTGATGAAATTGAACTCCACTTATGTGGAGGCCCTCCTCGGGTTGGCCCAGCCCCCCGGATACCTGATTCATACGACCTTTAACCAGGCGGTGACCGCCACCGGGCGGTTAAGCAGTACCGACCCGAATCTGCAGAACATCCCGGTCCGTACACCCGAAGGGCGGGAGATCCGCCGCTGTTTTATTCCGCGCACGGCCGACACGGTTTTTCTCTCGGCCGATTATTCCCAGATTGAACTCAGGCTCTTGGCCCATTTTGCCGGCGACGAGAAGTTGCTGGCGGCTTACCGGAGCGCCGAGGATATTCACCGGCGGACGGCGGCGGAGATCTTCAACGTCCCGCTTGACGCGGTCAGCCCTGAACTGCGGAATCAGGCCAAAGCGGTCAATTTCGGGATTATCTACGGGATCAGCGGGTTCGGCCTGGCGAAAGGGGTCGGGGTCTCCCGCAAAGAAGCGGAAGCGTTCATCGATGCTTATTTTGCCAGGTACCAAGGGGTAAAGTCCTATCTGGAAGCGTCGATCGCCACCGCCCGGGAGGCGGGTTACGTGCGGACGATCATGAACCGCCGGAGGTATCTACCCGACCTCAACGTCCGCAATTTCCAGCGGCGCTCCTTCGCCGAACGGATGGCGCGGAACACGCCGATCCAGGGTTCGGCGGCCGATCTGATCAAGCTGGCAATGGTGCGGGTGGACGCGCGGCTGCGCCGGGAAAAACTCCCCGCGACCATGCTTTTGCAGGTCCATGACGAGTTGCTCCTTGAGGTGGAGCGTGCCGCCCTCCCGGAGACGGAGCAGATTTTGCGGGAGGAGATGGAAAAGGCTTTTGAACTGCGGGTCCCGCTGGTTGTTGATCTGAAGAGCGGCGATAATTGGGGGGATTTATAAGGATGCCCGAATTACCAGAAGTCGAAACAATTCGCCGGTCGTTGCTGCCGTTGGTACAGGGGGCGGTGATCGATGAGGTTCAGGTTTTTCTGGCAAAAGCGGTCAAGCCCGCTCCGGCCGAGTTTGCTGCGGCGCTCGCCGGACGGCGGATCACCGGCCTGGAGCGGCGAGGAAAGTACCTCCTGTTCCAGCTGGACAGCGGGCAGTGTTTGGCGTTCCATCTCAGGATGGCCGGGCGTTTGGTCTGGCAGAGCGGGACGGCGCCTTTGGCGAAACATACCACGTTGGTCATGAAGTTGCAGGACGGGATGGGTCTTCATTTTGTTGATCCGCGTAAATTCGGTACCGCCGTGTTGTTTCCCCCGGCGGCGCCGCCGGCAGGGCTGACCGCGCTTGGCCTGGAGCCGTTAACAACGGAGAAGGATGAGCTGTTGGCGGTCTTGGAAAAGGCGGCGGCCCGGCGGGCGGGGCCGGTCAAGGGGCTCCTCTTGGACCAGCAGGTCCTGGCCGGGTTGGGTAATATATACGCGGATGAGGTTTTGTTCGCGGCG
>JAAYMP010000174.1 GCA_012521315.1 Bacillota bacterium | reverse complement strand
GAACTGGCACCCCATCTGATGCTTTATGATTCCTATGACCGGGTTGCCTTCCGCGATTGGGTGAAAGGCTATGTCTTCGATCCGATTCGGCCGGCTTATTATGATTTCTTTGCCCTTTCGAAGAGCCTGGATAAGTAGAAAATGATCTTTTGCAAGCGGGGCTCAAGGAAGCCTTTGGGCTCCCGCTTGTTCTATATTTTCAAGCGGTAGGTGTAGGAAATGCTCTCTTATATTGTGCGGCGCTTGTTGTTCTTACCGGTGGTGCTCTTTGGGGTGACCGTTCTGATCTTTGCGCTCGTCAGCACACTGGGGCCCTGGATGCGCGTGGCCACTTTTGTCCCGTCACCCGACGCCGAGCGCCATGTGGATCTGGAGGCGATTATCCGCAAATACAATCTGGATGACCCACCCCTCAAAATGTATCTGCGGTGGGTGAACAATCTCTTGCGTGGAAATTTGGGGTGGTCCCAATCCAGCCATATGACGGTGACGGAGGCGATCGGGCGCCGTTTCCCCGCCACGCTGGAGCTGACCTTGTTTGCGGTGATCCCCGTTATTCTTGGGGGGATCTTTTTGGGCGTGATTTCAGCGGTGCATCATAATAAACCCATCGACCATGCCACCCGGGTGATGGCGATTACCCTTTGGTCCATGCCCGACTTTGTGCTGGGGTTAGCCGTGCTGATGGTGGGGTTTGGCGTCTTGGGTTGGTTCCCGCCGGGGCGTTTGAGCGCCTGGGCCGAACTGGAGATCCTGAAGACGTCGTTCCGCTCTTTTACGGGCATGCACACCATTGATGCCCTTTTAAACCTGCGCTTCGATATTCTTTGGGATGCTTTGCGGCATATCTTCGCGCCGGTCTTTACTTTGGCCTGCTTGTGGTGGGCGTTTATGCTGCGGATCACCCGTTCCAGTATGTTGGATGTTTTGAATCAGGACTATGTCCGGACCGCGCGGGCTAAAGGCTTGGACGAGAAGACGGTCATTAGAAAACACGCCTTGGGAAACGCCTTAATCCCGGTGACCACCGTGGCCAGCAGCATGCTCTTGGGGTTGCTGGGCGGCGTGGTGATTGTGGAGACGGTCTTCAACTATCCCGGACTGGGCCTCTTGACCTCGACGGCGGCGACCCGGTTGGATGTGCCGTGCGTGGTCGGGGTGGCGCTTTTTTACGCCGTTATTTTGGTCGTGGTCAACTTGGTCGTGGACGTGATGTATTCAATCATTGACCCCCGAGTACGATTGGAGTAGGTGTAAATCATGAATATCCTTCGACGACTGGTGAAAAACCGCATCTCGCTTTTGGGCCTGATTTTACTGTTGTTTTTTGTGGTCGTGGCCATCGCCGCGCCGTGGCTGGCCCCGCCGCCGAAAGGCAGTGATCCCTACCGGATTCCGCGCCGGGGTTGGACGTTGGAGCCGACGCCGCCTTCGGCCAAATATCCGCTGGGTTTAACCCAGGGGCAGTATGACATTTATTATGGACTGGTCTGGGGGACACGGACGGCTTTCCGGGTTGGCATTATAGTCATTGTTTTCCGGGCCCTCATCGGGATTATTCTTGGTTCGATCGCCGCCTATTACGGCGGATTATGGGATGAAATTCTGATGCGGTTTACCGATATTTTCATGAGTTTCCCCTATTTGATTGGGGTGGTGGTTTTTGTCTCCATCTTTGGACCGGGTCTCAACAATGTGATGATTCCCTTGATTGCGTTGGGTTGGATGCCCTACGCCCGGATGATCCGCGGCAACATTTTGGCGGTGAAACAAGAAGAATATGTCTTGGCGGCCAGGGCGATTGGGGTCAGCGACTTTAAGATCATTACCCGGCATATTCTGCCCAATTCCATCTTTCCGGTGCTGATCCAGGCTTCGATGCAGATTGGCTCCATTGTCATCAGTGTTTCGGCTTTGAGCTTTCTCGGCCTTGGCGCGCCGGAAGGTTATGCCGACTGGGGACAGATGCTTAGTTTTGCCCGGAACTGGATGCTCGGCGACCAGGGTAATGTGCTGAAATATTGGTTTACGGTGGTCTATCCCGGCCTGGCCATGGTGCTTTTTGTTCTTTCCTGGAATTTAATCGGCGATGCCTTTCGTGATATCATGGACCCCCGGATTCAAGCCTAGAATAATGCCGGGCTGAGGTTTGCTTTTTTGCGTTTTATCCCCTTGTTCGTATGCATACTTCGGTTTTTCTTGGGCTAGGATAAGAGGGAAACGGAGGGGATGAAATGCAGAAAAGAAACTGGATTATCCTGTTGGCTTTTCTTTTGACGGCAATCTGGATGGTCCCCGTCGCCGCCAATTGGATCTACACGGTGCGGCGGGGGGATACCTTGTACCGGATTTCGCGCCGGGTCGGGGTGAACGTCAATACGCTACGGAGCTGGAATGGTTTATGGACGGATCATCTCCGGGTCGGTCAGAAGCTGACCATCCCGACGCAGACGACGGCAAGGGCGGCCGGGGGGTCCCGCGCCGGGGTGGACCGTTATTTGCTCGCCCGTTTGGTCCACGCGGAAGCGGAGGCCGAACCGTATTCAGGCAAAGTAGCTGTGGCCGCGGTTATCCTTAACCGGGTCGAGAGCCCCAAATTCCCGAACACGTTGGCCGGGGTGGTTTTCCAACCTTTAGCCTTTGAGTCGGTGGCCAACGGCCGGATTTACACCAACCCCAGCAGTGATTCGATCAAAGCGGCCGGTGATGCGATCAACGGGTGGGACCCAAGCGGCGGGGCGTTGTTCTTTTGGAACCCGTCAAAACCCGTTAGCCGGTGGATCTGGACCCGGCGCATCGTGGCCCGCATTGGACGGCATGTCTTTGGCCTCTAATTTTGTTTTTACCCGCCACCCGGTTTCCGGGTAAAAGCAGGTTTGCGGGGAAATAATTAGGTAAGAAAAGGCCGGTTCGGGAATAGGATGAAAACAGGGGTGATGATCGATGGTGAACTGGAACAGCGGGCTGAGACGGGCGCTTTTTACCTTCCTGACCCTCTTTTTCCTGGCTTATGTGGTGCCGGGGCTCTCCGCTTATACCGTGACCCATTTATTATGGGTCAGCCTCTTGTCGGCTTTCCTGGCGACGGTTGGGGAATCCTTCGTGCTGGCCGATGCACCCGGCGAGCAAAGGATACTCCTGTTTGGGGTTTCAGCCTTGACCATCTATTTTTATGCTTTTGTCTTCCTGCGGGAACGCCTCCCGGTTGTCAGCGTGCTGTTGGCCGCCGGGCTGATTGCCGTACTCGATTATTACCTGCCACGGGTACACGTGGATACGGGCGCCGGACGGGGCATGGCCGGCGAAGGCGATGCGGAGCCCGGCCCCGGGCAGTCCGAACAGCCCGGGCAGTCTGAGCAGCCAGGGCAGCCCGAACAGCCTGAGTAGCCCGGACCGCAGGAAAAATCATCCGGTTGATCACGACGGGCATTTCCGTTAGAATAATAAACACAAAACAGGTAAACATTCTGGGATATGCGACGATCTGCTTTTTGAACCTACATTAGAACAACGGGAGATCTAGATTTAAACGTGGATATCGGGCCTCATTTCAGAGCGGAGGAGGATAGAAGCGTTTGTGCGATCACCCACCTATCCGCAGGATAGGTGTCAAAAAACAGACGACGGTATCCTGGTTTTTTACCGCGATCCTTAATGGATGAAGGAAGGGAGCCTCCTTGTGCCGGGGGGCTTTTTCTTTTGCCCTTGACAAACATTTGTTTGGCGAAAAAAAGGATTGGGGTCGGCTTTGCCCAATTATTATTATACGAAAGTGAAAAAAACGGAGGGGTTTTATGGCGCGGATTCGCTGCCTGCATCTGGCCGACCTCCACCTTGGTTGGGCGCCCCGGGACTGGGGGGGCCGGGAGGCCGAGCGACAACAGGAACGGGATGGTTTATTAAGAAAAGCCGTTGATCTGGCCATTGATCCCGCAGCCCGGATCCAGTTGGTCTTGATCGTAGGGGACCTTTTTGAGACCCATCGTCCGCCGGCGGACCTGGTCGTCAGTGTCCTGGCCGAACTGGAACGGCTGGTGCGGGCGGGGGTTCAGGTGGTGACGGTGCCCGGGAATCATGATGAAATTACCTACCACGACTCGGTCTATCGTCAGTACGGCCGGGAGTGGCCGGGCCTTCTGGTGACCAACCCGCTGCCGGAACGGGTTGGCGTGTTGACCCTAGGCGGGATGCCCTGTTATCTATATAGTCTGGCTTATACCGGCGGTCTGACCGGGGGGACGGAGCCCTTGCGGGACTTCCCCCGGGGCCCGGAGGACGGGCTCCATGTGGCGGTCTTTCATGGTTCCATCGATTGGCTGGCCGGCGAGCGCAGCCTCCCCCTGTCGGCGCAGGGCTTGGCGGCGGCCGGTTATGATTATGTGGCCCTCGGCCATCTCCATCAACACCAGGTCCGAACGGTGGGCAATACCTTGCTGGTCTACCCGGGGATGGTCGAAGGGAAGAACTTGAGCGATCCCGGGACCGGATGCTTTACCGTCGTTGAGCTTGGGGAGGGATCGCCGCGGGTAGAGCAAATACCGGCGCCGGTCCGGCCTTACCGGCAGGTGACGCTGGATGTGACCGGGATGGACGAGATCCGGTTGGGTGAGGAGCTTCGAAAAAGGGCCGATACCGAGGCGGTGGTGGATTTTCGGTTCACGGGCGTCCTTTCCTTCTTACCCGATTGGGTGCTCCTGACGGAACAACTGAAGCGGCAATATTTCTATTGCGAAGTACGGGATGAGACCGCCTTTCTCGACCCGGCCATCCTTAAAGCGTGGGCCGCCGAACCGACCTTGCGGGGGGCTTTTTTGCAGCGGATGCTCGCGCGGATGGCCGCGGCGGCCACCCCGGAAGAACAGCGCCGCAACTACCTGGCCATGGCGAAAGGAATTGCGGCCTTACAAGGGGGGAAAGCCTGTGGGGAACGTTAAGTTTGACCGGGTGCGCCTCACCGGGTTCGGTCCCTACCGGGAGACCACGGAATTTGTCTTTACCGACCGGCTTAACGTCTTCGTGGCCCCGAACGAGTCCGGGAAATCAACCTTGGTGGCCGGGATCACTGCCCTGCTCTTCGGTTTACCCCAGACTACCGACCCCACCGTGTTTGGCCAAGCCCGTTACCTGAATTGGGACCACCCCCTTGGTTTTGAAGGCGAATTGGTCTGGCGGGTTGACGAGGACAGCTACCGCTTGCGGCGGAATTTCCAGAACAACCAGATCTCCCTGGCCCGGTTGGAAAACGGCGAGTACCGGGAGATCATCGGCGGAACCCATAATCCCCGGGCCCAACGGCGGAACCGGCGCTACGAGGAGAAACTCCAAGAGTTAATCGGCCTTAATGCTCAGGACTTGTTCGAAGCCACTTTTTGTCTGACGCAACCGCTCCCGGAGGCCGATGAGCTTGACAGCCGGGTCCAAGAGTTGTTGTCCGGAACCGGAGTAGGGTTTAAAGAGGCCGCCGACCGGCTGGCCGAGGAGCTGCGGAAGTTCACCCGTTTCACCGGCCGCCGGGGGGTTACGCCCAGGGATGCTATCGAACCCCGTCGCTTGGAACAATTGGCGGCGGAGATCGAAACGACGAGAGCGGTGATTGACCGGGACCGTGCCCAGGTTGACCAGTTGGAAGCGGTCCGGAAGCGCCTGGCGGAGAAGGAAAACGACCGGGTCAAACAGGAGGAAAAACTGGCGGCACAGGAACGGATCTTGACCCTCTGGGGACAGTGGCAGCATTTGAAGCAGCAATACGAGGCGGCGCGGCAAGTCTATACCCAGGTGCAGAAGAGTAGGGAACAAGCGCGGGAGTTGGAGGCGACGTTAAGCCGGCTTGAAGAAGAAAAGGCCGCTTACCCCTGGGGGCCGGCGGTGCCGGCCGAAACCGCGGCGATCCTTGGTGAACTGGAGGCCACCGTTCAGCAGAAGATCCGGATTAAGCAGGGGATTGCCGAGTTGGAGGCCGAAAGTCACGGCGGCTTGGCCGCCGACGAAGGGGCGGCGGTCACCCCCACCGGTCCCGACTGGTCGGCGCTGGGCCCCCAACCGGCGGCGGTGGTGGCCAGACGCGGCGAGCAGGCGGCCGAAGCGCTTACCCTTTGGGCCGAATGGGAGCAGTTGGAGGCGGCGGCGGCCGAAAACCGGCGGATCCGGACGGCAGAGTACCCCCTGTTTGAAGAGGCCGATCCGGACCTGGTTGAAACGTTAAAGGGATATGAGTCCCGGCGGGCTTATCTCCGTTCCGAGTTGGAAAATGCCACTTTGAAATGGGAAAACGCGAAAGCGGAACTAAGAAGGCTGGAACGCCGGCGGTACCTCCGGCTGGTTATGGTCCTCGGGGCCGCGGCTGCCGGGGGCTGGCTGGCCGCCCTTTGGGCCGGCGGGCGCGCCGGTCTCCCCCTTTGGTTGTCG
>JAAYMP010000173.1 GCA_012521315.1 Bacillota bacterium | reverse complement strand
TTCCGGGGGGCACGGGAGCTCAGCAAATTCGGCTTTATGACCGTGGGGATCCCGGGGACGATCGACAATGATATTGAGTGTACCGACCTTTCGGTGGGTTTTGATACGGCCTTGAATACGGTGCTGGAAAACCTCAATAAGATCCGCGATACGGCGCTGTCCCATGACCGGGTCTATGTTGTCGAGGTGATGGGGAAAAACTCCGGATTTATTGCGCTTTATGCTGGTTTGGCGGGAGGGGCCGATGCGGTCCTGCTCCCGGAGGTCCAGCCGGACCTGGACCAAGTGGTCAATCTGATCCAAAAGGTGAATAACGTCGGCCGCCGCTATAGTATTGTGTTGGTGGCGGAAGGAGTGTTCGGCCAGCCGTTGACGGGAATTTCCATCTACGACAGCGCCGCTTTTAAGGTGGCAAATTATCTCAACCTGAAAGTCAAAAAGGATATCCGTATTACGATTTTGGGCCATATTCAAAGGGGCGGTTCGCCGTCGGCACTGGACCGTACTTTAGGGACGCAGTTTGGGGCCAAAGCTGTTGAACTGCTCTTGGCGGGGGAAACGGATATGATGGTCGGTTGGGTCGACCATGAGCTTAAGGTGTCGCCGATGGAGGAAGCGATCGCCCGCAAAAAAATGATCGATCCTAAACTGTGCCAATTGATCGAAGTCCTCGCGACGACCTGACCAAAAAAAACAGGTCTTTACGCCTGCTTGACGTGGCGCGCGAAAAGTTTTATAATCTAAATTAAAATTAATAAACTACTCATCGAGAGTGGTGGAGGGAAAGGGCCCGATGAAACCCGGCAACCTTGGATGGAGATTCCAAACGGTGCTAAATCCCTCCAGTTTCTGGAAGATGAGTTCCTCAACCCTTCCTGAACGAAGGGTTTTTTGTTGACTTGATAAGGAGGTTGGAAACGTGGAACGTCATCTGTTTACCTCGGAATCGGTGACCGAAGGGCATCCGGACAAAATTTGCGACCAGATCTCCGATGCCGTGCTCGACGCCATTCTGGCGGAGGACCAGGAAGCCCGTGTTGCCTGCGAAACGGCGGTAACGACCGGTTTGATCATAATTATGGGCGAAATCACCACCAAGTGCTATGTGGAGATCCCGAAGATCGCCCGACAAGTGGTGAAAGAGATCGGGTACACCAGGGCAAAGTATGGCTTTGATGGCGACACTTGTGCCGTCTTGACCGCCATCGACGAACAGTCGCCCGATATTGCGCTTGGGGTCAACCAGGCTTTAGAGGTAAGAACAGGCGCCAAGGAAGAGGAGAGCGCTATAGGGGCCGGGGACCAGGGGATGGTCTTCGGTTACGCGACCGATGAAACCCCAGAGTTTATGCCGATGCCGATTGCTTTGGCCCACCGCCTGGCGCGGCGGCTTGCCTATGTCCGGAAAAACAAGATCCTGCCCCTGCTCCGTCCGGACGGGAAGACCCAAGTAACGGTGGAGTATGAAGGGGACCGCCCGCTCCGCGTCGAAACCGTGGTCGTCTCCGCCCAGCATAACCCAAATCTGGAGCGGGGCGCCCTGGAAGAGGGGATCCGCGAAGAAGTGATTAAAGCGGTAATTCCTGGGGAGTACCTGGACGGCCAGACTAAATACTATATCAATCCCACCGGCCGTTTTGTGGTGGGCGGGCCCCAAGGGGATACCGGATTGACCGGCCGGAAAATTATTGTGGATACATATGGGGGGATGGCCCGGCATGGCGGGGGTGCCTTTTCGGGAAAGGACCCGACGAAAGTGGACCGTTCGGGTGCTTATGCCGCCCGTTACGTAGCCAAAAATATTGTCGCGGCCGGTTTAGCCCGGAGATGCGAGATCCAGGTTGCTTATGCGATCGGAGTGGCGAAACCGGTCTCGGTTACCATTGATACGTTCGGAACCGGTCTTTTGCCCGCGGGTGAACTGGTAACGCTGGTTCAGGAGGTTTTTGATCTGCGTCCGGCGGCAATCATCAAAGATCTGGACCTCCGCCGGCCGATCTACCGCCAGGTTGCCAGTTACGGGCATTTTGGCCGTACCGATCTGGATCTGCCGTGGGAACGCCTGGACAAAGTGGAGGTCTTAAGGAAAAAGGCCGGTTGTTAAAGGGGGCGCGAACGGGCGTCGAGGGATTATTGCGGAAAACCCAAGCCTGTGGTATAATTACTTAGTCAATTTTCAATAAGAAGGTGAACCCTGATGAAGAAGAATATTCATCCGCAGTATGGTAAAGCAATCGTGACCTGTGCTTGTGGCGAAACCTTTGAGACGGGATCAACCAAAAAAGAGATCCGGGTTGAGATCTGCTCAAAATGCCATCCCTTGTTTACAGGGAAACAGAAGATCATTGACTCTGGCGGTCAGGTTGAAAAATTCCAGAAACGGATGGAGAAATCCGGAAAGTAAGTTTAAAACAGAGCAGATCTGCTCTGTTTTAAACTATTAAACCATCTGTCAGCCACGCCGGTAAAGGCAACACATCCCTGAACGGCGGGGCGACGGGCGGCTGACGGTGCGTGACGAGAGTTTTTTGCAAGAGGGGTGATCTGGTGGCTGAGAATTACCAGTATGGCGGGCAAGCGGTCATCGAAGGAGTAATGATGCGCGGCCGGCACCACTACGCGGTTGTCGTGCGGAAAGAGAATAAAGAAACCTGTGTTTTCAAGGAGAGTTTGGGCTCGTATACCCGGAAACATCCGGTGCTCCGTTTGCCGTTTATCCGCGGGGTTGTTGCCTTGGTGGAATCGCTGGTTCTCGGTTTAAAAGCTTTGCAGTATTCGGCCAACCAGGTATTGGAGGGTGAAGACGAAGAGCTTACCGTTGGGGAAATGACGTTAATGATTCTTTTTGCGTTTGGGTTGACCATCGTGCTTTTTATCGTCTTCCCGCTTCTCCTCCGCGGGTTGGTGGCCAGGGTGTTACCGGGGACGTTGTGGCGGAATCTTTTTGAAGGACTCATGCGGGCGGTTATTCTTGTCCTTTATATCACGGTCATCTCTTTACTCTCCGATATCCAACGGGTCTTTGCTTATCATGGCGCCGAGCATAAGGTGATTCACACTTACGAAGCAGGCGAAGAGTTGACCATCGAAAACGCGCGCGGGAAATCGACCTTGCACCCCCGGTGCGGGACGAGTTTTCTTCTCTATGTGGTGGTGGTCAGTGCGGTGCTCTTCTCCTTCCTTGGTGAACAGACGCTGCTGATGCGTTTTATCTCGCGGATTCTTTTGTTACCAGTAATTGCCGGTGTTTCCTATGAGATCATAAAGGTTTCCGGCCGACGCCAGTCGATGTTGTTATGGCGTGTTCTGAGTGCCCCCGGTTTGCTGCTCCAACGGCTAACGACCCGCGAACCCGATGACGACCAGCTGGAAGTGGCCATTTTGGCGTTAAAAGAGGTTCTGGCGTTGGAGAATAATAGTACCAATGTTTTGCCGCTAAACCAACAAGAGGCGTAAGTGGCGGGAGAGGTAGTTTGATGTTCGATAAACTGAAGGCGCTAAACGAAAAATTTAATGAACTTGAGCGCAGCATGGCGGATCCGTCGGTCGCCGCCAATCCGGAAGAGATGCGCAAGCTCGGTAAGGGCCATGCCGAATTGCTGCCCATTGTCACGGTCTACCGGCATTACTGCCAGTTGGAAAGCGATCTGGAGGCGGCGAAAGAGTTGTTAAAGGAAGAACTGGCGCCGGAAGAAGCCGAATTGCTGCAGCAGGAGATCGCCAGCCTGCAACGGCAGATGGAAGAGGCCGAAGCCGAATTGAAAGTGGCGCTTCTCCCCAAGGATCCGAATGATGAAAAGAACGTACTGGTTGAGATTCGGGCGGGGACGGGCGGCGATGAGGCCGCCTTGTTTGCCGCCGATCTCTTCCGCATGTATACCCGTTATGCGGAGAAGTTGGGCTGGCGCCTTGAATTGATGAGTTCCAACCCTACTGAACTGGGCGGGTTTAAGGAAGTAATCTTTATGATTGAAGGCAAGGGCGCCTATAGCCAGTTAAAATATGAGGGCGGGGTCCACCGGGTCCAACGGATTCCCG
>JAAYMP010000172.1 GCA_012521315.1 Bacillota bacterium | reverse complement strand
CGGCAAATTGGGTAAAACGGTCCATGTGGCGGGCCTCTTTTTTTTCAAAATAATCCGTCGGGTTAAAGTCCTTAACTTCGGCCGCGATCTTCGTCTGAAACTCTGAAGTATCGAAGGACTCCACCAAAGAAACACCGGATTTACCGTTCATGATGTTCGTCCAAAAGGTGTCTACGTTAAGCCCAAGGGCCGAGATGACACCCAGCCCGGTAACGACTACTCTTCTGCTCATTTCGGCACCTCTTTCGCACGCAAGTTCAATCCTTCATACTTATAAAATACCCCACCGTAACGGCGGGGAAAAACAAAGATTAGACCTTTTTGTGATAAGTCCCGAGAAACTCCCGGGACTAAGTATTTATTGAGCATTTTCTTTAATGTATTTCACCGCATCACCAACAGTGACGATTTTCTCGGCATCTTCGTCCGGAATCTCGGTTTCAAATGCCTCCTCGAATGCCATAATCAACTCGACAATGTCCAACGAATCGGCACCTAAATCATCGACAAAAGAGGCCTCCAAGGTTACCTCTTCTTCATCCACACCCAGTTGTTCGACCACGATCTCTTTTACTTTCTCAAAGATCTTTTCCAACCTGTTCACCTCCTTCCAATGCCTCCTCAATTCTATTTAATCTATTAAACTAAACGCGATTCTTCTCCGGTCGTCTACAGTAGATCTTACATCACCATTCCACCGTCGATGTTTAAGACCTGTCCCGTAATGTAGTCCGCATCGGAAGAAGCTAAAAAGACAACCGCTTTGGCCACATCTTCCGGTAGTCCCAAACGGGAAAGGGGAATCTGTTTTTCCAATTCCGCTTTGACCTTATCCGGCAAGACGTCGGTCATTTGAGATTTGATAAAACCCGGAGCCACGGCATTGGCCCGAATCCCACGGGAACCCAGTTCCTTAGCGACCGATTTGGTAAAGGCGATGACCCCCGCTTTCGAAGCGGCGTAGTTTGCTTGTCCTACGTTGCCAATCTCACCAATAATCGACGCAATATTGATAATTTTGCCGGATTTCCTTTTTATCATATGTTTAATTGCCGCTTTCGTCAAGTTAAAAGTTCCGGTTAAATTGATGTTGATCACTTTTTCCCAGTCTTCCGGGGGCATGCGTAGTAATAGATTATCCCTGGTAATACCAGCATTATTCACCAGAATATCAATTTGTCCAAAATGGGCAACCGTCTGGTCCACCATTTGCTGGGCTTCCTCAAAACTTGACACATCAACCGTCAGCGCCAGGACTTCATAGCCGGCTTGCCGCAGTTCCGCAGCAGTATCATGCACGGCAGGCAACAGATCGACCAGGACCACTTTAGCCCCTTCCCTGGCCAACGCTTCGGCAATCGCCCGACCAATCCCGCGGGCTGCCCCGGTAATGATTGCCACCTCTTGAGCCAACTTCATATTACTAAACCTCCCCTACTTTTGCAAGTATTTTTTTACATCCTCCGCTTCCAGGAGGGAAATGACCTTCGCTCCGGCGTCGGTCTTTTTCACCAGTCCGGAAAGGACCTTCCCGCCCAACTCCAGGAAGAGATCACAACCGGAAGCAAGTAAACGACGCGTCGTTGCCTCCCACTGAACCGGCGAATAGATCTGTTTTTCCAGTAAAGAAGGGAGATCCGCCGCGGCGGTCACCTCCTCCGCAGTCACGTTGGAGATGAGCGGTGTTTGCAAAGGCCGAAAGGTTGTCCCTGCCAAATCCATACGAAAACGCTCCGCCGCCGGTTTCATCAGCCGGGAGTGAAAAGCGCCTTGCACGGCAAGGGGGATTGCCCTCCCGCCTTTTTCTTCGGCAATCCGCGCGACCAGCGCTTCAACCAACCGCTTTTCGCCGGAGACCACAATCTGCGTCGGTGAGTTAAAATTGGCAAGCGCAATGATGCCCTCGGCCGCCAACTCTTTGACCAACGCCTCAAGTTTAGCAAAGGGATAATTGATGACCGCCGCCATGCCGCCTTCAACGGGAACCGCCGCCATGTGCTCGGCCCGCTTCTGGACCAACGACAGGGCATCGGCAAAGGTCAGCGTTCCCGCGGCCACCAAAGCAGCGTACTCACCCAGGCTATGACCGGCCACCCAGGCCGGGACAACCCCTTCCGCGGCCAAAAGACGGTAAATGATGTATTCCACCGTGAGAATGGCCGGCTGCGCGATCCGGGTCTCGGTCAGCTCGGCCAAGGGCCCCTCAAAACAGTACTGCCGCAGCGGCAGCCCAAGCACTTCCTCCGCTTCGGCGAAGATAGAACGCGCCAGAGCAAACTCGCGGTAAAGAGAGGCCCCCATGCCTACATATTGGCTGCCTTGTCCCGGAAAAAGGTAAGCAATTTTTTCCGCCATCAATAGCCTCCTTGTTACCTTGTTGCCGTGTTACCTCCTGGTTTTTACACAAATGAAGAGCGGATTTTCCCGATAATATCCTGGGTTACCCCGTTAGCCGCCGCTTTGATCGCATTTTTGAACGCTTTCGCGTCAGACCGGCCATGACTGATGATGCTTACGCCATTTACACCCAATAAGGGGGCGCCGCCATATTCCGCATAGTCAAAACTGGCTTTCAATTTTTGCAGCCCCGGCTTGATTGCCAAGGCCCCCAGTTTGGTTACGGGGGACTGTAGCAGCACCTCTTTCATCTTCTGGAAAAGCGCAGTCGCCATCCCTTCCGCAAACTTCAGAATAACATTGCCGACAAAACCGTCGCAAACAACGACATCGGCAACCCCCATTAAGATATCTTTCCCTTCGACGTTGCCGATAAAATCTAGACCACTGGACTTCAGGAGTTGGTGCGCCTCCAGGGCCAGTTGATTCCCTTTCGTTTCTTCTTCACCGATATTAAGCAAGCCCACTTTGGCACTGGATAGGCCCAAGACCGACGTGGCGTAAAGCGATCCCATCACCGCAAATTGGACCAGGTCCTCCGGATCGTTTTCCGCATTAGCCCCGGCGTCAAGCAAAACCGTAACCCCCTTCACCGTCGGCAAGGGAATGGCGATCGCCGGCCGGGAGATTCCCGGAATCCGGCCTAATATAAACAGGGAGGCCGTCATCGACGCCCCGGTATTTCCTGCAGAAATCACGGCGTCGGCTTCCCCGGATTTCACCAGTTGGTTGGCGACGACAATCGAGGCATCCCTTTTCTTCCGCACCGCCATGACCGGGTTATCCGTAAACTCCACCACTTCCCGTGCCTCTTTGATCGTTATCAGATCCTGCGGGTAATCCTTATACTGTTCCAGTTCCCGGCCGATCTCTTCGCTTCTGCCCACGAGCACCGAAGCGATTCCTTCTTCTTTCGCCGCCAGAACACTCCCGAGAACAGCTTGTTGGGGGGCATAATCACCACCCATCGCATCCACCGCTAAGCGCAAATTAACACCTCCTCCTAGGATTAACTCTCAAAAAAGAGTATAGCAAAGATAAAAGCGGGAGTAAAGAAATATTTATGCAATATGCCAAAAAATACTTGCTTTTCCTTGGTTGAAGCTGGCGCAGCCTCGTCCTGGCATGACCGCCTAAGAAATCTTATTATCCTCAGTCTTTTTTATGCCCAAAATTACGCGAAAAAGAAAAAAGGTCATGGAAGACCTTTTCCTTTTCGCTTTTAACCTTCGGTTTTTACCTCCAACACTTTCCTTCCCCGGTATGAACCGCAACTGGGACAAGCATGGTGCGGTAAACGCGGGGCTTGACATTGATCGCAACGGGACAAAGAGACCAGGTCTAATTTCCAGTGGGTACGACGTAATCTTCCCCGGGTATTGGTATGTCGCCGCCTAGGATTGGCCATCATCTCCACCTCCTTTATCCTGCTTCCATTTGAGCAACGTCGCCAGTCTTGGGTCGAAGCTTTCGGTCTTGCAGTTACAAGCCGCCTTATTCAGGTTTGTTCCGCAAACCGAACACAGCCCCCGACAAGTTGACGCACAAAGCACTTTCAAGGGGATCTGCAGAACAACCGCTTCCATAATCGTCGCCGAAAGATCCAGTTCGTCGCCGGCAAAACTCCTGGCTTCTTCTTCCTGGCTGGAAATGGACTCCGGCAAGAAAAGGTCGTCAAACTCTGTCTCCAGAGCCAGCCGGACCCTTTCCAGACAACGATCGCAATCCAACCAGTAACGGCCGCCGGTCTTGCCGTGCACTTGATACCCCCTTGAAACATTGGTTATTTCAAGTTCAATCCACCACGGATTATCAAACTCCAGTAACCGTTCACCCTCCCAAGTAAAGTTAGGGAGGGTAACCTGGTCCCGGAGATCCATCCTGGCCCCGGCTGAATCTTTGATCGAAGTCAGATCCACCAGATAAATGGGTTTCATGGTCAAACTCACCTCTGTATTATAAACGAGCAGGAATCGGTTGTCAATTTTAAAGAAACAAGCTATCCGCCTTCATTTTCCGGACACTACTGGGCGGGAAGGAAAATACCGGCCGCCCCGATCAGCCCGAGCACAATCAGTAACATCCGGTTTGTGCGCCGCTCCTGCTCCAACTCCTTTCGGAGATTTTCCAGCTCAACCTGGTGTTCCTCCTGTTGGGCTTCGAAGGCGGAAAGCCGGGCTTCCAGTTGATTTTTTTCCGCCAAAATCTGGGCTACCTGATTGCGCAGTGCCTGCATTTCAGTGGTGCTTTTCGTCTGGTCCTCGGCCAAGATGAGGCGGCCTTGTTCAATCTGGACCAGCCGGGCCTCCAACTCCTTATTCTTCAAGGTCAAAAGGACCAGTTCGTTCTGGAATTCATTGGACAGCTTACGCAGTAAAGCCACATCATCCTGCCCGGTCCGGGTGACCCCTTCCCCCAAGTTCGTCAACAACTTGGCCACCACCAACGCGAAAGTGTAGCGGTCAACCGGGTTGCTGCCGCGGAACGTACCATCTTCATAGAGCTCAAGGTAGCCGTTGTCCACCAGTTTTTTCACCGCCTGGTACGCCCAGTCGGGAACATCGGAATAGGCACGTTTTTGTGCCAAAGCCGGTACTGCAGCCAGCAGGAAACACAAACCCAAAATTAGCGCCGGGATCCACTTTTTACTGGTCAAGCGTAATAGTGTCAATCCGCACACCCCCCTGTTGATTTATGGTTATTCTCAAGCCTTCAATCTGGTAAAAAGGTATTTTCCCCACTGTGCTTTGGAGGGTAACCGCCGATGGCGCCAACACAGCTTCGCCCGGTTCCTTGCCCAGTTGAATATGGACCGTGGCCAAGGTTGAACTGGTCATGGCCGCCGTTTGCCGCCGGCCGCCAATCTGCGCCACCACTCCGGTGGCACTGTCAATCGTCCCCGTTTGCCAGGGGACCATCGCCTGATCCTCAATGAAAAAGAGACCCCTTGATACCCTAATTATCTCCATTCGTTTGGGATTATACGTTAGATCGAATTCGACCCCGGTCAACATCGGCAGATTTTCGACCCGGACTTCCACCTGGAGGATCTCCCCGGCTTTCGCCGGGGTAATCGGCACCAAACGAAGTTTAGGTGTTAAAACCGGCAACTGCACCCCGGCGATGTACATCACCGGTTTGGTCGAGTTCGATTCAAACTGGATCCCTAGGTAGGAGCGTTTACCGATCCCTTCCGGGGTCAGGTACCAGGTTAGCTTATATTCTTCTCCCGGTTTCAAGTTGCCTATGTAGCGCTTTAAAATCTCCTTGGGGGCCGGTTGCATCCCTTCGCCCAACTGTAAGCTGCCGATTACTCCGTATGCTTCCGACTCCCCGGTATTTTTGATCACCGCGGTCACCGGATACGGAACCGGCGTGAGTTTTTCATCCACCACCTTTAGGCCCGGCGGCGGGTTAACCTTTAAGGTTAATTCGGCCGGTTTCAACACCCGAATGCTCCTTTCCACCCTGTTTTCGGGCACGTTGATCGCCGAAGCCACCACCGAGAAGGGGGCAAGGTTCCCAAAGACGGAACCCGTTGGCTTAACCTTCCAATGCAGCTGGGTTACTTCGCCCGGTTCCAGTTTTCCAATGTAGATATCGGCCGGCCTTCCTTCCGCGATCCGCAGGGCGGACGGTAAATTCAACCGGGCCCGCACGCTCATGGCAGGCGCCACGCCGGTGTTCTGAATATAGGCGACGACCGAAAACGGTTCGGCATCATCCGCGTAAACAACCTCCGCCGGTGAACTAACCCCCAACTGGAGTTGACCGGGAACCACGGTTACCCCACCAAGCCCGTAGTAGAGGACGTATGTCTTACTGCCGGCGGCCGGAACCGTGACCGGTTGCCAAAGGTAGACCGCGGCGCTGTCCAAATCAAACTCACCCGCCCTGGTAAAATCCCGGTCCGGGACCAAGGGGGGGTCCCAGTGGTAATCAGCAACACTCCCCCAGTTCGTAAAGTAAAGGAGATCCGGAGGGGTCGCCTCCCTTCCCTTTAAGGTCCCCTGGGCAATCACCTTTGGGTCCACCAACGTATCAAAGGCCTGCCAAAACTCGGGCAAACGTTCTTTATCAAAGACCGCGTCGGTCTGCACCGCCGTTTCCCCGATCCGGAACGGGGCACCGTCATTCTCTCCTAACATGGTATCAATCACGACCCGCAGCCCGATCTCGTGGGGCACCTGGTCGCGGTTGACAATGGAATACTTGATTTTGGTTGTATCCGGATAACCGGTGGTGGTGCTTTCCACGATGGAGATCTCCTGGATCACCTCGACCGTACCATAACGACATGTCATCGTGATACTATTGGTCGCGCTGTCCCACGACGGGCCGCTGACCACCGTGCCGTATTCACCGGTCCCGCCGGAACGCCGCCGCGTTTTTCCGCCGAATATGTAATTCTTCCCGTCCAACCGAATGGTGGTGAAAGAGGTCCATGGCATCTCATAACCATAGATTAACGGTTTCTCCTCGTCGCCCCGCCGGAGCGGGTCGCCGCCGGTCACCTTAACGCCGAAGCGGCCGGTGGCATCGTTAGAATTATTCACGGCCACCGCAATGAATTCGTTCTCCAAAACTAAGCGGTTCGGATCCCGGTAGAGCGATTCCGGAACCGCCGGTTTGGTCTCATTCCCTGGTTGTTCAAACCCCTCGCCGCCTGCCGGATAAACCATCGGACTTTGGGCATGCAGCGTAAGGGAAACGCCCAAAAGGCACAGGCCGAAAATCAAGCTAAAAAGCCATTTCTTTTTGCTTTTCCCCCTCAATCATGATCCTCCTTCCTCCGTTGAAAGGTAAGCCGCTTCCCCTACCGCCACCACTTCCACTTCATACTTCCCGCTTTCTTTGTTAGAAAAATACCTGATCTCCATCTGCAGCTTATAGGGTTCAGGCGCTGTCTTAAAGGGCAACTGGCCTGAACCAAGCAAACGCCGGGCATGATCATCCAAAACCCCGTGTCCGGAAGAGGTAAGCAACACCGGTTCTTTTAAGAACTTGCCTTCCGGGGTCAGATAGAGCTCCATGACTACCGTTCCTTCAATCCCAAGGTGTTCGGCGTTTTTGGGAAAAGTAAAGCCGGGGATGGGACCAACCATCCCGCTGGCCCGCCCCAATGGTGGTAAAACCGGGGCGGACGGTGTTTCCTCTGCGGCCGCCGCTTCTCCCTCGCCAACAGTGGTGCCGTCAATGTGCTGTTCCTCCCGGGCGCCCTGGTCATCACCGGTCGGGGGAGTCTCTTGCGCGACCTCGCCTGGTTCGGGTTTTGTGGCCCGGGGGGCCGGTTTCTCCTGGTGTACCTCTTCGATCTTGGTGG
>JAAYMP010000171.1 GCA_012521315.1 Bacillota bacterium | reverse complement strand
CGGGAGCCGTTTTTGACTCCCATCGGCCATTGTTTTCAAGGTTACCTGCCGGTCCCGCCATTCTTCCTCGCCGATGATCACGGCATAACCGGCTCCCGATTTATGAACCGTCTTCAGCTGCGCTTTTAAGCTTTTCGTCCCGGTCCCCATTTCCACACTGTAACCCCGCCGGCGCAGGGCCGTGGCGATCTCAAAGGCGACCGCGTTCAACTCCTCGCCCACCGGCAAGACATACAACTGCGGACCAGATGGAAGCTCCGGAATTTTACCCTTTTGTTCCAAGGTCGTATAGAGCCTTTCCATCCCGGAAGCAAACCCAACCCCGGGGACCGCCGGCCCGCCGCACTCCTCGACCAGCCCGTCATAACGGCCACCACCGCAGAGGGCATTCTGGGCCCCCAAGTCATAATTGACGATCTCAAACACCGTCCGGGTGTAATAGTCCAAACCCCGGACTAACCGGTCCGACCGTTTGAATTTCACGCCGACCTTTTCCAGGAGGGTGGTAACCTGGTCAAAATGGTGGCGACAGTCGGCACAAAGGTAATTATGGATCGACGGTACCCGGCCGATCACTTCTTGGCAGACCGGGCTTTTACAGTCCAATAAGCGTAAAGGATTACGGACTAAACGCTGTTGGCAGGTGGGACAGAGCTGACCGGCCACCGCTTGCAAGGCGGAGGTGAGCGCCGCTTTATACTCCGGGCGGCACGCGGAGCAACCCACCGTATTCAGGTGGATCTCCAGATCAGTCAAGCCCAGTTGCCGGTAGAGGTCGTAGGCCAGAATGATCACCTCGGCATCGGCGACGGGACTTTTCTCCCCGATCAGTTCGACCCCAAACTGGTGGAACTGGCGGAAACGGCCCGCCTGCGGTCGCTCTTGCCGGAACATCGGGCCGATGTAGAAAAGTTTCGTCACCGGCGCTTGGCCATAAAGCTTATGTTCAATATAGGCCCGGACAACCGCAGCGGTACCCTCCGGACGCAACGTGAGACTGCGACCGCCCTTATCGACCAGCGTGTACATCTCCTTCTCCACAATGTCCGTGGTTTCGCCGATCCCCCGTTGAAAGAGTTCGGTATGTTCAAAGATGGGCGTGCGGATCTCGCCGTAGCCGTAGGAAAGCAGAACCTGGCGGATGGTCGACTCCATCCATTCCCAGACTAAAGCTTGCGGCGGCATCAGATCAAAAGTGCCGCGTGGCGCAGTGATCAAATTCATCCCTCGTTCCTTAATGTAATCTGCTTATCCAGATTAAGGAAAGAAAGGGTGAAGGGACCAGCCCTCCACCCAAACCTGACTACTCTGTTAACCGTGGTTATTCCGCCTCAAAGATCCCCTCTTGGTCCTGTTCGGCCTCGCGTTTTTTCAACTCTTCTTCCAATCTCCGGTTAAGTTCTTCCTGTTCCTTCTGGGCCTTTTCGCGTAGCTTCGCAATCTTGCCCTCCAGGGCTTCGGCCTCCGCGGTTAATTCCGCTTCTTTCATCTTATCGAGGACCTGGTAGAGATAACTAAGGTTCTCGCCGGCCTTGGCTTCCGCCTCCGTCAAGATCGCTTTACCCTCTTCCCGGTCGCCTTTCGCCAGATAAAGAGCGGCCTTTTCCAAGTCAACTTGGAAGTTGCCCTGCAAGCCCTTGGGTAGGCGGGCAAAGACAAGAAGGGCGGCGTCATAATCTTTTGTTTCTTTATAAGCCCTGGCCAACGCCAGGTAGGTCTTGAGCTCGTTTTTGTATCTTTTATCCGTGAGCGCTTGCTCGTAGGCCAGAGCGGCTTCCGCCCATTTACCTTCCCGGCCCAGACTGTACCCTAACAGGTAGGGGTCGAGGATCTCAATCTTGGCGTACTTCGTCCGTTGTTCTTTAACCCATTCGCTCTTCTTCTCGTTTTTAAACTTCTCGGCCAGCAGATTATCTTTGATCTTCTCTTTTTCCCGTTCGTACGCTTCACCCTGGGCCAGCTTCTTGTCATACACCGTGATCAGATGGTAACCATACCCGGTTTTCACTGGTTTACTGTATTCGCCAACCTCAAGCTGCAACGCGGCTTCCACAAATGCGGCAGTAAACTTCATTTCTAAATAGCTCACCGGAGCGCGGCCAATTTTTCCACCTTGGTCCCTATTTTCCCTGTCATCCGAATACTCCTGGGCCAGCGCGGCAAAGTCGGCCCCCTCCTGCAGTTTTTCGTAGATTTCCTGAGCCTTCTTGAGCGCCTCCCGGTCGGAAAGGGGCGCTTCGGTAATTTCGGGGTTGGTTGCAATCAGGATGTGGGCCAGGTCCAACTCTTCATATTGTTCAATGATCGCCGCTTCATCCACTTCCAGCTGGGCTTCCTTCGCCAGAACGGTATTGAGTTTTTGCTCCGCAAGCATCACCCGGAGCATCTCTTTGAACTCTTTCAGGCTCCCGGCCCCGTTTTGATAGATCAGGTACTCCAACTTTTCTTCACTATCGATCTGATAATTAAGTTTAATCCAGGTGAGCAGCTCTTCCACTTCCTGTTTGCTGACGGTGATCTTCCGTTTTTTGATCTCCTGGTTCACCAATTCCCTGGCGATCAAATAATCCAAGGTACTCAGTTTGATCTCGTCCTCCCCGTAGAGAGTGCCGTACTGTTGTAAAAGCCGGAAGTAGATCTCATTAAAGTCCTGATCGGAAAGTTTCACCTTGTTCACCCGCGCAAACGGACCTTTATATAAAGCGGTGGTCCTGGCGTCTCCCAAGCGGGGAATGGCATAGAACAAACCGACAACCATACCTAAGACTAAAATAATTACAACCGGTTTCAGTAAGGTCGTTGTCAACCGGCGAAGACGCATCATTCCAGCCAAAAAAATTCCTCCTTAAAAATGTGATTTTTCTAATATCGCAAGCAAATCGGCAAAGGCGACGTCAAGCACTAACCTTAATTGTACCTAAAGCCGCTGGCCTTGTCAATTCACCCGCGCCATGAGCTTATTGACTTTTTCCGCCACCAATTCCTTGATCCGGTCACGGTAGGTAGCCGGACATTTGGGGTTGGGCGTTCGGGAAACCTCCAGGCTGACCGGATCGAACCATTTGCTCATCCCACCTCCCCCCAAACCTAAAACGGTGGCGCGTTCTTCCATCATAATAATGTTATAAATCCCCTCGTAGCCCGGAAGGGTGTAACCGCTGTTTTCCTGTCCGGCCACGATCCGGCGCTGCCGGTAAAGATAATAAGGGTAATACCCGGCGGCCGACAGCCGGGCCCGCCCGGCGGCCAACCAGTTGGCAACCCTCTCTTCGGCAATCTCCCCTTTTACTTGGGAAAAATCCCACGTGGCCGATCTTTTGGGGGCCAAGGTATGCAAGGTAATATTTTCGCTCCGGTAGGCAAGGAGTTTTTCGAGGGTATCATCCCAGTCT
>JAAYMP010000170.1 GCA_012521315.1 Bacillota bacterium | reverse complement strand
GCCTCGGCTTCATCCTGACCCTCGCCTTCGCCACCCAGACGTTCGGGCTGAAATACACAACCCCGGCGGTCTCGGCTTTGGTAACCGGGCTGAATGGGGTCTTTGTCGCGCTGATCGAGACCGTTTTCTACCGAAAAAAAATGACGCGCCCGGTCCTCCTGGGTTTGCTGGCCGCCACTTTTGGCCTGATCTTGATCACCTGGCCCACGGAGCGTTTCACGCTCGACCGGGGTATTCTGCTCACCCTGGTCTGTGCCATCCTTTACGCCTGGCACATTGTCGCCCTCGGGCGCGCCGTCGCCGGCGCCGACGCGACCACCCTTACCATTATTCAATTTGCGGTGGTGGCCACGGTCGCCTGGTTCTTTACCCCCGGCGGGCTGTCGGTTCCGCGGCAAATGAGCGCCAAAACATGGGGAGCCGTTTTGTATTTGGCCATTCCGGCCACGGGAGTTGCTTTTTCCTGTCAATCCCTAGCGCAACGGCAGCTTTCCCCGGTCGCGACGGCGATCATCCTGGCCACTGAACCGGCCTTTGCCACCCTTTTTTCTCTGCTGCTTGGCTATGAACTTTTCACTTTAAAGTTGGTCATCGGCGGCCTCCTGCTGATCGGGGGTGCCATCTTAAGTACCGCCGGAGAATCTTTCAAGCCGGAAGCGGGTAAGATGATGGCATAAGATTTACCGTGTAAGGAGCCAAGGTTTTTTGCGCCGGATCACCGTTATTCTTCTGCTGACCCTTAGCCTTCTGTTCTTTCCTGCTTTTCCCGGGCGGGGTGCGGTCCCCCCCAAAGTAACCATCCTGCTCTTGGACCGGGTCTCCCTCCACGAATTGGCCACCGAAACCGGTCCTTTTCTGCGGGCGAGAATCAACGAGAGCGCCTGCGCGCTGCTGACGACCAATACCGCCGGGACCAGAAGCGCCGGCAACACCCATGCCACCTTGGGCGCCGGCGCCCCCGCCCGCAGCGACCACCAGGGCGGGCTGGCCCTGAACGCGGACGAAATTTGGCTGGGCATCCCGGCCGGCCTCCTTTACCAACAGCTCACCGGCGACCAAAACTTTCCCACGGGTCAGGTGTTCCTGCCCCGTCTCCCCGAAGCGTTCCGTCTAAACTTTTCGCCCGTCCGGACGGTCGTTCCCTGTCTCTTGGGACAAGTGCTCTACGAAAACCGGCTACGCACCGCCGTAATCGGCAACGCCGACCCCGCCCCGCCCGCGCCGGATCGTTCCGATTATACCCCAAACCGTTTTGCCGCGTGGTTAGCCGCCAACCACCGGGGACTGGTGGACTATGGCGACGTCGGGCCCCGCACTTTGCAACCGGGGACCGGATTTTTGCCCTGGGAGACCAACTACCAGCACTTGCTGGCCAAGTACCAAGAGTTCAAAGAAAAAGCCGACCTCCTGGTCCTGGAATTGGGCGATTTTGCCCGGCTTGAGGCCTTGGCGCCCTATTTGTTCGACCGGCAACTGGCGGCCGAAAAAAAGCGTTTATACCAACGGTTGGACCAATTTGCCCGGAATTTCTGGCCGCTTTTCAACACGGAAGAGGAGATTGTCATCTTGCTGACGCCCACCCCCTCCCTGGCCAACCTTAAACAGGGCGCCTATTTGACGTCCTGCTTCATCTGGGGGAAAGGGTACCACGCCGGCTTGCTCAGTTCACCGACGACCCGCCACCCCGGCTTGGTGGCCAATGTTGATTTCGCCCCGACCATTTTCCGCCTCTTCAACCTGGAACCCCCGGCCCACACCTGGGGCCGGGCCATGACAGCCGGCCATAAAGGAACCTTCCCTGCTTTACTGCAGTTTGAAACCATCCTCAACACCAACGGCCGTTTCCGCCGCCAAGTGTTACCGTTCTTTCTGAACGTCGTCGCTCTCGGCCTGCCTTTAACCTTCCTGGTTATTAGTATAATGGGAAGACCGGCCATCCGCCCGGAGCGGCCGTTCCTTGCTTATCTCCGGCTTGTGGTCATCTTCTTCTCCGCTCAACCCGCCGCCTTGCACCTGGCCTCCCAACTGTCCCCGGCGTCCATTCCCGGCTTTGTGGGGGCGACCCTTGGCCTCGCCCTTTTCCTGACCCTTCTCAGCTTGGCACCGGGGGACTTGCGCCCAGTTTGGATCAAAACAGCGCGCCCCCCGTCGGTAACCATGATGGCGCCCCTTTTCCCCCTCTTGGTTCTGGTCATCCTGATCCCCGTTGGTGTCCTTGGCAACTCCGCCCTCCTCCCCGCCTCCGTCCTCGGGCATGATCCCATGCTGGGAGCCCGTTTTTATGGGATCGGTAACGAGTTGTCGGGCTTGTTTTTAGGCATTCTGCTGGGGGCGTTGCTCTGGTGCCATTACCGCAACCGGGTACCGCCGCGACGGTGGGCGCCCATCCTCTTTCTGGCTACGGCGATCATTCTCGCCCTGCCGCAACTGGGCGCCAATTTTGGGGCCGGGCTCACCGCAATGGTGATCACCATGGCCTTTGCCCTTATCCAACGCGCAAGGAAACCCTTTTCCCCCCGGCAAATCCTGGCCGTCCTGTTCCTCCTTTTGCTTTTTGCCCTCCTCCTCCTGGCTTTTGACTATCGCTTTGCCCCACCGGGACAGCATTCCCATTTCGGCCTGTTGGTCACTGGGTTGAAACGCCGCGGTTTTTCCGCCCTCAGTGAAGTCGTCCGGCGTAAACTCCTCGTCAACCTGCGGCTCCTCGGGACCCGCTGGACCTTCCTCTTCCTCTCCGCCGTCCTGACCTTTACGGGAAGCTTATGGTGGGCCCAAAGACCTTTCCCCACCGCCCTTTACGCCATTACGCTCCTGGGCGGCAGCGTGGCTTTGCTCGCCAATGATTCGGGCCTCGTCTTTGCCGCCTTGTTCTTTTACCCCCTGGCCACCACCGGTCTCCTTCTCATGCTGGACAAAACCGGCGGCCAGGATAAAAAATAAACGGAGGCGGAAGCCTCCGTTTATGTTACTGTTGGGTTGGCTGGGTAAAACCGGGGATCGAACTTAAAACCGACGGCCCACCCGGTCCAGAGCTGAGATTTTGCCCCGTTTGCTGGGTGTTGACCGATTGCCGGAATGCCGAAGAAGCCTGGAAAGCCGCTTGTTCCGCCAAAGACCGCTCGGCGGCTTCGATCATGCGCTTAACCATTTGACCGCCGACGGAACCGCAATCACGCGCGGTCATATACCCCCAGTAGTCTCCCTGAATCGGCTGCATGTTGATGTTTAGTTCGTTGGCTACTTCGTACTTGAATTTCTCCATGGCCTGGGCAGCTTCTTTGACCATTAAGGTATTACTTTTTTGACCGGTACCCATATGTAGCACCTCCCTTCGCCATTATCTTTCCCAAGCTCAGGGCCGTAAAACTAGTCTTCCTCTGGAGGTTTTGGCGATTATAAACAGGCCGGCCAAAGGCGAACCTTTGCAATCCCCGCCCGGCGAAAAATCTTCTCTGCTGACTACCCGTGTTTGCCGGCGCTGGTCTTCTTACCGCCAATTTTTTTTGTTTTAGGCCGCGCTGTTTCTCCCTTTGGCGTTTCCTGCTGACCGGCGCGGCAAACCAAACGATACCCGGATAAAAAACGCATGAAGAGTCCTGCGCCGATCAGAAAGGCCAGAATGACCAGAAGCTGCTGGCCCGAAAGGATCCAGCGGTTGATTACGCCGCCGGTAAACGTCCGGGCCGCCGGAAGCGCCGCAGGCACTTTAACTATTCCTAGCGCCAAATAGGTGTAGAAACCGGCGACCGCGGCATGGAGCACCCGGGCAATGATAAACGGTTTAACCCGCAGGTCCGTCCCGTGCACGACACTCATCACTTGCCCCAAAACCGACAGCCCGCTCCAGGCAATGATGGCCGCGGCGACAACCAGCCGGTCCGCCAGCGCTCCGGCCGCCTTGGCCGCCGCCATCGTCCCGATATCGATCTCAAAGAAACCTTTGACGACCGCCGACCCTAATTCCGGATTTAAACCAAGGATCTTCAGCCCGCCCGCCACCGCCGGCAGGATATAGCGGAGCACCCCCGCTTCCTCCATCACCTGGTACAAAACGGCAAAAAGAACAATAAATCCGCCGATCATCAGTAAAGTGGAGACGGAATCTTTGACCGCATCGGCCAAAAGTTGGCCCAGAGGCCGCCCATCCTCCTGGTGGGCCTTGCGCATCTCCGCCAACGCCCGTGCCAAAAGATGGCCGGAAGCCGGTTCCTCCTTCCCGGCCGGGCGGTCCTCTTTTATCCCGTAAAAACGGAAGCCAATCCCAACCGTAAAAGCCGCCAGGTAATGGGTGACGGCGATGATTACCCCAAGCTCAGGGTAGCCGAACATCCCGACCGCCACCGCGCCGAACATGAAAAGCGGGTCCGCCGTGTTGGTAAAGGCCAGTAACCGCTCGCCTTCAATCCGGGTGCACAGTTTTAACCGCCGGAATTTGGCGGTAATCACGGCATCCATCGGGTATCCGGCCGCGAGGCCCATTGACAGCGCAAAAGCCCCCACCCCGGGCACATTAAAGACAGGCCGCATCAACGGCTCCAGAAAGACCCCGATAAAATGAACGACCCCCAAGCCCAGCAGTATTTCGGAGAGGATAAAAAAGGGCAAAAGGGAAGGGAGAACAACCTCCGCGAAGATGGCCAGTCCATCCCGGGCGGCGACCAGCCCGGCTTTGGGGAAAAGCGCCAGTGAGAGGGTGATCAACGAAAAACAGATGGCGGTGAAATATAAAAGACCTTTTCGTCCCGAATCTTTCATCCCGGTCATCAAAGCCACTCCTCCTTTCCATCCCCCGGTTCCGGACTGTTAATTCTTGCTCCCCAGCACAATGAAGACCACCCCCAAGGCGACCAGCGCCACTTTGAACGGGGAGACCTTCGTCGCGACCGTGACCAAACCCAAGCCGCTGACGAGAATAAAGATAATCGGCCCCACTAAACCAAGGGCGGCGTTGAGCTGCAGGGCAATTTCGACTTTTTTTAAACGCAAGAAGAGCAAGGCGGCGCTGATCTCCAAAACACCGGAGATAATCCTGAGGGCAGACATCCCCACCAGATTACGGCTTTCCATCCCCGGACACCTCACTTCTGGGCCAACCCCATCAACTTCAGAAGAACCGCCGTCAGTCCCGCCGCCGCCAAGGGACCAACCGGCATTCCCTTGAAAAAGAAGACCCCCAGGACGGTCCCGATCACCAGTCCAACCATGATCTCCGGCTGAAAGGAGAGTAAACCAAGCCCTTCGCCGGAAAGATAGGCGGCGGTAATTCCGCCGGCCACCGCCGCCAGCCCGGTGGGGGAGAAGAGGACTTGGATAAGTGCTCTCCACCCGCTTTGGTCTTTGGCCAACGGAACCATGACGGCAATCAACAGAAAGAGCAACCCCCACTGGAGGGCGTGCCGCTCCAAAACCGCCAGTAATACCGGACTGTTGAGCAGCTTCAAAACCAACAACGTGCCGGCGCCGGCCGCGACCAGGCTATTACCGAAGAAAAGACCAAGGCATAAGAATAAAAAAAGGACCAGGTTCGCCTTGAGCATCTCGCTTTTTCACCCCGCCCACCATTTTTATGTCCGTTCCCGGCCATTTATGACTTTGCCGCGCCCTCACCCAACCGCCCCGCATAAAAAAACCACCGCCGTGGCCGACGGTGGTTTTTCGCCTTTTTAAATCACCTCTTTGCACTCCTCGACGGAATGGAGGCGTTCAATTTTGGCGCCGAGCTTCCATAACTTCTCCACCATTTTTTCGTAACCCCGGTCAACGTTTTCCGCTCCCGAAACCAGGGTCACCCCCTCCGCAATCAAACCGGCAATCACCAGCGCGGCTCCGGCCCGCAGGTCGGTGGTTTCAACCGGCGCCCCGCTCAAAGATGGTACCCCTTTGATGATCGCCCGGTCCCGGTCGACGCGCACATCGGCCCCCATCCGGGTCAGCTCATCCAAATAGCGAAAACGGTTGTCAAAGATTGTCTCCCGGATAATACTGGTCCCGCTGGCAATGGACATCAAAACCCCGAAGGGCTGCTGCAGATCGGTGGGAAAACCCGGGTAGGGAGCGGTCTCCACATCGGTGCTGACCAACGGTTCCGGGGCCGCCACCCGGATGGAGGTCTCCCCTTCTTCCACCAGGGCCCCGGTCTCCCGCAACTTCATGATCGGCGTCCGCAGGTGATCGGGCATCACGTTCTCCAAAACGGCTTCACCCCGCGTCGCGGCCACCGCCACCATATAGGTGCCGGCCTCAATCCGGTCCGGGATAATCGTATGCTCCGCCCCTTTCAGCCGCTCGACCCCTTGGATCCGGATAACTTCGGTCCCGGCCCCCCTGATCCGCGCCCCCATCGCATTGAGGAGGACCGCCAGATCGACAATCTCCGGTTCCTTGGCCGCATTCTCCAGGACAAAAGTCCCCGGTGTCATGCTGGCCAAAAACATCATATTGACCGTCGTCCCGACACTACTCCGGTTAATAAAGAAACCATTCTCAATCGGCTTATCCATCTTCGCTTTCATTAGACCGTGTTCGATACTAACCTCCGCGCCCAAAGACTGAAAACCCTTAATGTGAAAATCAACCGGGCGCGGTCCTAAAAAGCATCCCCCCGGCAGCGGGACCTCCGCCTCCTTCAAACGGGCCAACAGCAACCCGGCCACATAAAAAGACCCCCTTATCTTCCGCGCCAGTTCGTAGGGGATCGGTCTTGGTCTGAGCCCGGAACCGTTAATCAGCACCTTGCCGGGAGCTTGTTCTTCCACCTTGACGCCGATCTCCCGGAGGATATCCGCCAACACCACCGCATCCAAATCTTGCGGGAAATTGTTGAGGATCACATCTTCATCACCTAAGGCGGCGCCAACCATCAAAGCGAGACTGCTGTTCTTCGACCCACTGATCCGGATCGTGCCCTTTAAACGACAACCTCCTTCGATCCGAAAAGATGACATCTAAACCCCCTCGCTTTCCAGATAATACCGGACCAATTCCTCAAGGATTTGATCGCGGTCCAGTTTTCGAATAAGAATGCGGGCGTTTTTATGACTGGTGATGTAGGCCGGATCTCCGGAAAGCAGGTAACCGACGATCTGATCGAGCGGGTCATAACCTTTTTCAGCCAAAGCAGCGCATACCTCTTTAAGAACCTTCCTGACCTCCAACCGGTCCTCATCCTTCGGC
>JAAYMP010000169.1 GCA_012521315.1 Bacillota bacterium | reverse complement strand
GCTTAAGCCCTGTTGGTAAAGGACCGTTTTTCGTCGGGCACCACGATCTTGAACTTCTTGACCTCCTCGAGGAAGTTGGCCAAGGCTTGACCGGCCTTCGCAAAATACTTCTCGCCCTTCTCCTTGCTCGCCCGCAAGGGGTTGCCAATCGTGGCCGTGTCCGAATACTCGTGGTGCTCCATGGGTACCCAGATATTCTCCGCGCCCATGAAAGTAACCATCCCCGAACCGTCGTGTTTGCTAAAGGCCGGACCCATCCACCGCGGCGCATGGGTGCGGTCGGGTTTCGCCTTGCTCATGTCAACGGAGCGCGGGTTGTATGCCCAGGCCGTACTGGTCTCCACTTCACCCGCGTGCCAGCCGGGCGTCTCCTCCGGCGGACCCTCAAAGATGTCGCCAACCAACGAGTAGGCCCGCTCGGTCGGGGTCTTGTACCAGCAGACGAAGCAGTCGGTCTCGTAACGGATCCGGCGGAGCACGTCGTCGATGACTTTGGAGTTGCTGCCATGGTGGCTCACGAAGACGATCTTGTTGAAACCATGGTAGATCATGCTCATCGCCAGGTCGTAGACGACCGCCCGGTAGGTGTTCCCGGAGAAGGTGAGCGTCCCCGTCCCCCGTTTCACTTCACCCATGTGGTGCGGCGAGTAACCAACTGGAATCAGCGGCGTATAACAGGTCTTGGCCAGCGGCGCCGCCGCTTCCACCACACCCATGGTGGTAAAGCTGTCGGTCCCAAGCGGACAGTGGGCGCCGTGCTTTTCGGTCGAACCCATCGGGATCATGATCACGTCGTTGGTCTTGAGGTATTCCGCTACTTCTTCATAGCCTTTCTCGGCAATGTTCCATAGGTCTTTTCTTGACATGTCTTTGCCTCCTTATGCTTTTCTCTTTGTTTATGTCTTTAGATAAACCCCAGCGCTTTGAGGTTCGCCTTCAGTTCGGCGATCTGTTCGGCGGCCAACGGACGCAACGGGCGCCGCGGAGCGCCGCCGGTGTAGCCCGCCAGGTTCATGGCGCTCTTGACGGCCGCCACGCCGCCAAAACCGGAGACTTTTTTGTTCAACTCGACCAGTTTGGCGTTGAGCCGCTCGGCTTCTTCCATGTTGCCCGCCTTAAAGGTGGCGTAAAGCTGGGCGCAGGCCTCGGGGAAGACGTTGGCCAGGGACAAGACGCCGCCCACGCCGCCCGCCTTCAAGAGGTCCAGGAAGAAACCGGCCGAACCGGCCAACAGGTGGAACTCTTTCCCTTCTGCTGCTTCTAAGTATTTTTGGTAGTTGCCGCGGGAGCTGTCTTTCATCCCGACAACGTTGGGGTGCCCGGCCACGCGCCGGATCACTTCCGGGCTGATCAAGACGTCGGCCGCGACGGAAGGGTTGTTGTATAAGAGGACCGGCACGGGCGACGCATCCGCCACTTTGATGATGTAGTCGGTGTAGGCGTCGTCGTCCAGGTGTTTCCGGAAGAAGTGGGGCATTAATAGGCTTACGCTTTTCGCGCCGATCTTCGCCGCCTCTTTGGTGATGTCGATCGTCTCTTTGGTGCTCTCGGCGCTGGTGCCGGCCATGATCACTTTATCCGGAGCCGCGTTCTCCACTACGGTCTTCAGGACTTTCAGCCGTTCTTCCACTGATAAAGAGCGGAATTCGCCGTTAGTCCCCAGGACAAAGTAGCCGCGCAGTCCGGTCCGGTTCATTTTTTTGACGTTTTCGGCGATCCCGTCGTAGAGGATTTCATCGTTCTCGAACGGGGTGACCATCGGGGTGAAGACGCCCGACAGTTGTTCTTTGCTTGTCATTTTCTAAGTACACCTCCCTATTTGCTTACCATGGCGAGATAGCTCGCGACCACCCGGTCGATAAATTCAGGGTCGTTGATGTGGGCATCGACCTCCTCCACCTCGATCGCCGGGGCAAGTTTCGCTTTGAAGGCTCTGATGAAGGCCTGGTTGCCAACGGGGTCCCACAGTTCGTACCCTTCGCGGTTGGGATAGGAGAACCCGCGCAGGGGCAGGAGGACTTTCACCGGACCCCGGGCTTTGTTGAGTTTGCCCGCCACCAGTTGGGCCACGCGCTCCAGTTCCTCCGCGGTGAGCCGGACCAGGGTCAAGGTGGGGTTGTGGACGATGTAGGGCCGTCTCTTCATCTCCGGACTTAAGCTGTCCACCGGCCCCTGAACAGTGTATTCGATGCTCCCGGGGGCGATCACTTGGGGCAGTCCCTGCTCCCCAGCCGTTTCCAAACGGTAGTCTTTGATCGAACCGTGCAGCCCCCCCACCATCCGGTCGGCCAGTTCGTGGAGGTTGATGTCCAAAACGCCGCTGAAGTATCCTTCCCGGATCAGGTCTTCCATGGCGATCCCGCCCGTCCCGTTCTGGTGAAAAGCGATCACTTCATAACCCTGCGCCGCCATGAGCCGTTGCGCCCGCAGCGCCCCGGGGGTAGTCGTCCCCAGCATCGACATGGCGACGGCGCTGGTGTTTCGAACATCTTTAATCTGACCATCATTATTCTTTACCATTCCACAGATGGCCGCCGCCGCATTCTCAAAAACCCGCGCGATTAAGGTGTTGATCCCCTGTACGTCCACGACGGAGTGCATCATCATGACGTCTTTCGTCCCCACAAAGGGGCCAAAGGTGGCGGTCCCCGACGCCACGGTGGAGATCATGATCTTCGGTACGCCGAAGGGGAGGTTCTTCATCACGGCTGTCCCGATGTTCGTGCCCTGGGCGCCGCCAAAGCTGATGACACCGTTAAATTTCCCGGCGGCAAACAGCCGCTCCGCCATCACCTGGGCGCCCCTGATCATCACTTCGATGCATTTGCCTTTGTTCCCGGTGGCCACCAACTGGTCAATGGAGATCCCACCCGCCAGGGCTACCTCTTCCCGGGTGACATCCGGCTTCAGTTCGCGGGGAGATGACAATACCCCGGTGTCCATGACCAGGGTCTTTACGCCTTTGGCTTCGATAATCCGCTTTAAATAGGCGGCTTCTTTTTCTTTGGTGTCCAAGGTCGCAATGAGTAAGACCGTTGGTTCCATCCCCCAAGAACCTCCTTTGCTTCATGATGACTATAGCCAAAATCACGTTTTCTTTTTCGCACCTTGGTTATCTTTGTTGTCCACGCCCGGGTTTACGTTTGTTGTTCGCACCTTGTTATTGTTGGCGCCTTGTTTACGTTTGGCGGACGCCCCCGACAGCTAGCCCGTATTTTAAAAACAAGTATTCCCCGCTTTCTTCGCTTGATCGTGCTTTACGCTCCGGAATGCGGCTTTCCGGTCTTGCTGTCTTGCTGTCTGACAAGTCCACTGAAAAATATATAATCTCTTATAATGATATTCCATTATCAAATTGTCGCTCCCCCAATTGCCCAACCGCCCACGAAAGCCCCTCTGGAACGAAACCGTATCTGATTAGGAGCCGGTAAAGAAAAGAAAATTGAGCATTTTCTGCCAAGGCAAGAATAACGAGCGACAAACAACAATACGCGTCGGATCGATTAGTCACCTTGATCCAGCAACGCAACCTTTCGCGTTGCGTCAGCCAGAGTTAGTCAAAATAATCATTTATAAGGTAAGAAGATCTTAATAAATAGTTAAGGTCTTGTCAAGCTGTCTGACTGCTTAACAAATAGTTCGCTTTATTGTTTCGCTGTTTTAATCGACAATCCTTCTTTTTTCAACTCTTTTTTTGTCTTTTTCCCTACGGACGTTTTCCGTTTAACAACGCCGAGACCGTGACCAAAGAATAGCCTTGCCCCTGTAAAGCTTGGATGATTTGGTCGAGGGCTTGCACCGTGGGGACGGTCGGGTGCATCAGAATAATCGCCCCGGGCTTAATGCGGTCGACCACCCGGCGGAT
>JAAYMP010000168.1 GCA_012521315.1 Bacillota bacterium | reverse complement strand
GGCGATTGAGGTCGATGCCGAGATTGTCTTAAAAGCCACCAAAGTAGATGGGGTCTACGAGCAGGATCCGGTGCTCCATCCCGGGGCGAAGAAGTTTGATGACCTTAATTTTATTGAGATCCTGAATAAACGTTTGCGCGTAATGGATTCTACGGCGACCTCCTTATGCATGGACAACAAAATTCCGATTATCGTCTTTAACCTTAACGAGGAAGGTAATATTAAAAGAATCGTGATGGGCGAGAAAATTGGAACTTTTGTGAAAGGAGATGATTGATTGTGGAAGCCATCAAAGAGGTTTGGGAGCAAACCAACCAAAAGATGCAAAAAGTGATCGAAGTGGCAAAACGGGATTTTGCCACGATCCGGACCGGCCGGGCCAACCCTGCGATTTTGGACCGGGTGACCGTGGAATATTACGGTTCCCAGATGCCCCTTAATCAGGTGGCCAATATTTCCGCTCCGGAACCAAGGATGATTGTGGTCCAACCGTGGGACAAGTCCATCCTGGGCAATGTTGAACGGGCAATTTTAAAAGCCGATTTGGGCTTTAATCCGACCAATGACGGAACTGTCATCCGCCTGCTCGTCCCCCAGTTGACGGAGGAACGCCGTCGTGAACTCGTGAAACTTTTGAAGAAGGATGCCGAGGAGAAAAGGGTTGCGATCCGTAACATCCGCCGCGAGGCTAATGAGTCCATCAAAAAGCTGGAGAAAAACGGCGACATCACGGAGGACGAGAGCAAGAAAGGGCTGGATGATATCCAAAAATTAACGGATAAATACATTGCCGAGATTGATACTTTAACCGCAAATAAAGAGAAGGAAATTATGGAGGTCTAATTCTTGAAATTATCTTTCCTTTCCCCAAAAGGCCTTTTGTACGGGTTCCGGCGAAAAGCGGCAGGTCAAACGATCCAACCGGGAGACCCGGGGCTCCCGACCCACGTGGCGATTATAATGGACGGCAACGGGCGTTGGGCGCGCAAGCGGAACTTTCCCCGTACCGCCGGCCACGAAGCCGGTTTGCAAACCGCCCGCGTCATTACGCAAGAATGTGCCCGGCTGGGGATCAAATATTTGACCCTGTACGCCTTTTCGACGGAGAACTGGAAACGGCCGAAGCAGGAAGTGTCTTTCTTGATGAACCTCTTTTACCAAAGTTTGCAGCAGGTCACTTCCGAATTGCACGATGAGGATGTGCGGATCCGTTTCATTGGCAATACGGACCAACTGCCACCGAAATTGACGGCCTTGCTTAAACAGGTGGAAGCGCAAACCGCGCAGAACCAAAGATTAACCTTGAACCTGGCCATCAATTACGGCGGCCGTTCGGAGATTGTCGGGGCGGTGCGCAAAATGGTCCAAAAGGCGCTGGAGGAAAGGTTAGAACCGGAAACGATCACGGAAGAACAGTTTGCCCGTTTCCTTTTGACCACAGGACAACCCGATCCGGATCTCTTGATTCGGACCAGCGGCGAGCAGCGGATTAGCAACTTTATGCTTTGGCAGACCGCTTATACCGAGTTATATTTTACTTCTACGCTCTGGCCCGATTTTAGTCCGGCGGAGTTCCGTGCGGCGCTGGCGGCGTACAAAACGCGATCCCGCCGGTTCGGGGGGATTAAGGAAGGGTGAACGCAGTGAAAACACGTATCCTTTCGGGAATTACCGGGGCCATTCTTTTTCTCTTTCTCGTACTCAAAGGTGGGTTATTGCTGACCGTGGCCGTAGGGGCCCTTTCTTTCCTGGCAACGGTGGAAGTGGGGAAAATCTTCAAAAAGTCCGGCGTTGATCTTCACTATCCGCTAGCGCTCTTTTTTAACCTGCTATTCTTTGCCGGGGAAGTATGCTGGGGACAGCCTGTGGTGCGCGGCGGTTCCTTGCGTATTGGCGACTGGTTTGCTTTGGTGGCTTTTATTTTGCTTTTCGTCTCCTTCCTTACCTATATGGGGAAAGGAGTCACCCAGGCGACCCTGGTCGCCCTCGTCAGCCACCTTTTTATCCTGTTTTACACCGGTTTTCTTTTTATTTACCCGCTTCTCATCCGGCAGCTGGTCAACCCGGACGGCTGGCAATTATTGCTCTTTGCTTTTGGGGTGATCTGGGGAACCGATACCGGGGCTTATTTTATCGGTTCGGCGTTGGGGAAAACCCCGCTGGCCCCCAGGCTCAGCCCGAAAAAAACCGTTGAAGGGGCCGTGGGTGGACTGGCCGTCGGGACGCTCGCCGGCGTTCTTTTGGGCCTCTTTTTCCAGTTGCCCGTTTTCTGGTTGGTTGGGACCGGAATCCTGGCCAGTTTCGCCGGGCAGGTTGGGGATTTGTTTGCGTCCTTTCTGAAACGGGTGGCTGGGATTAAAGATTCGGGCCGCTTTCTCCCCGGCCACGGCGGTGTCCTTGATCGTTTCGATAGTGCTTTGTTTTCTTTACCGGTCGTTTACTACCTGGCTTCCTTTTTGCTCCGGTAAATACAGGGCATGATTTGCCTGTTTCGGACGTATGCTTAAACCGGGTGGTGGCCGTGGCCGTTCCGAAACAGATAAGTTTAAAGATCGTATTTTTCGTGGGGATATTCCTTTCTTTTTTATTGTTCAAATACCTTTTTCCCCTGGTCAGTCCCTTTTGTTTCGGGCTTTTCCTTGCCTATCTGATTGAAAAACCGGTGCGCCTGCTTGGCCGGTGGTGTGGCTTTCCACGGCAACTGGCGGTCATTGTTGTTTTGTTGATCACCCTCTGCCTCCTTGGTCTTGGTTTGACCCTAGTCCTGGTCGGGCTTTACCGGGAGACCAAGGAGCTCTTACGGGTGTTGCCTGCCCAGCTTCACCGCCTTGGCGCCGGCTGGGAACGGATTAGAACGGAGCTCACGGCGCGGTTAAAGTGGCCGGAAGATTTTTGGAGTTACGACCGGTTGTGGATGGATAACCTCCGGAAGGCGGTGAGTAGCCTCCTGAACCGGGCTTTAAATCTATTCCGCGGTTTTCCCATCTTTCTCTTTAACCTTTTGCTCAGTGGTTTTACCGCCTATTTTCTGAGCCGGGACCGGGAGAAAATTCGGCACTTATGCTTATCCTTTTTTCCTCCCCACTGGCAACGGACGATCAGCACCCTCCACCGGCAAACCCTGGCTACCGGGTGGCGTTTCCTTAAAACCCAGCTTTTGCTGGCGATGGTCACCGGAGTGCTTTCGATGGTGGGATTGGCGGTATTGGGTTTTTCCAAACCTTGGCTGGTCGGAAGTCTCCTCGGCCTCTTGGATCTCCTCCCCCTGGTCGGTCCGGCTTTGATTTACCTGCCCTGGCTCGGATGGCAACTGGCGATGGGAAAGATGGGGAACGTTTGCGGTTTGGGGTGTCTTTTCCTCTTGACCGCAGGTATCCGGCAGTTATTCGAGGTACGGTTGGTCGGAACGACCTTGGGCCTCCATCCGTTACTGGTCTTGGCCTCACTGTACATTGGGGTTAAAACCTTGGGGAGTGGCGGGCTAATCTTGGGGCCAATCCTTTGTGTGCTGATCCGTTCTTTACATCAAGGTCTGTTTGGCGAGAACCAGAGAAAGGTTTTTGGCTTCGATAAAGGTGATTAAGATGCAAAAAAACTTGGTCATTTTGGGGGCTACCGGGTCGATTGGGCAGCAGACCCTGGACGTGGTGACCGGGCCCCTGGCCGCCGACTATCGCGTTTACGGCCTTTCCGCCCACAACCGGGGGGATCGCCTGGCGGAACTGATTAGAAAATACCGTCCCCGGAGGGCGGTGGTGACCAATACCGGACAGTACCAGGAGGTTTTGGCCGCGACGGCCGGTTGGGAAGGGGAGCTTTTATCCGGCCCCGGCGGCTTGCTTGAATTGGTAACCGACCCGGCGGTCGAAGTGGTGGTCTCCGCAGTGGTGGGGGCCGCCGGAATCCAACCGACGCTGGCCGCCCTCCAAGCAGGAAAAACAGTGGCCCTGGCCAATAAAGAAAGCCTGGTCGCGGCCGGGGAATTGATCATGACGACGCTTAAAGCGAAGAGTCCGGCGCGGCTGATTCCGGTGGACAGCGAACATAGCGCGATCTTCCAATGCCTGCAGGCCATTGCGGAACCGGATTTAAAACAGGTGCACCTCACCGCCTCCGGGGGGCCTTTTGCCTGCTGGACGGCGGAGGAGATGAAGAGTGTCACCCCCGCCGCGGCGCTTGCCCATCCCACTTGGCGGATGGGCGGGAAGATCACCGTCGATTCGGCGACGTTGATGAATAAAGGGTTGGAAGTGATCGAAGCCCACTGGTTGTTCGGCCTGCCCTATGACCGGATTAAAGTAGTCATTCACCCGCAAAGCGTGATCCACTCCCTAATCGAGCTGGTCGACGGGAGTCTCCTGGCTCAACTGGGACCGGCCGATATGCGCCTGCCGATCCAATACGCTTTGACCTACCCGGGGCGGAAAGCGAACCCCTTTTCCCGGCTTGATCTGTACCAACTTTCCGATCTCCAGTTCTATCCCCCCAACTTTAAACGGTTTCCCTGTTTGGAGCTGGCCTATGCCGCCGGGAAAGCGGGGGGCGCCTTGCCGACGGTCTTAAATGCCGCCAATGAAGAAGCGGTCAACGCGTTTCTGGCGGGCCGGATTGGCTTTTTGACCATTCCCCGCCTGATCGAGCATGCCATGAGCGCCTATGAAAAGGGGAGTAACCAACGGCTTGATCTGGATACCATATTGGCGGTGGATGATTGGGCCCGCCGGTTGACCAGGCAGTTGATCGCCGGGCAATCCAGTCTTGGATAGAAAACGACGGGCCGGCGCGCCCTCTATCTTGTGAGGGAAAAGAGGGGAGGCCGGTGGGGACGCGAAGAAAAAGGGGGCAAATTGGCTTGTCCTGGGCGACAATACCGGTTTTTATCCTTCTGTTCGGGTTTATCGTCCTGATTCACGAAGGTGGACACTTTTTTTGTGCCCGTCTGTTCGGGGTAACGGTTCATGAGTTTGCCATAGGCATGGGACCGGCCATCTTCAGGACCAAAAGAAAAGGGGTTGTTTATTCTTTTCGCCTGATCCCGTTTGGGGGTTTTGTCAAAGTGGCGGGGATGGAGCTTTTCCCGGAAGGGGAAGCAGCCGCCCCGCAGCCCGGCGAACGCCTCTTCAGTGGGCTTTCCTGGGGACAGAAGATCTTGATGATGCTTAGCGGTCCCCTAAACAATCTCCTTTGTGCCCTTTTGACCTTCATTTTCATCGCGGCAGTCTTAGGCTTGCCCACCCGGCTCCAAAGCGAGCGGGCCCTGATCGGTTTTGTGGAGCCGAATTCACCGGCTTACGAAGCCGGGCTGGCGGCCGGGGATGAGATTGTGGCCATCAACGGGCAGCCAATTACCCACTGGACGCAGTTGGCCGGGGTGATCCACGCGGCGCCTGACCAAAAGTTAAGAATCGAATTTATAAGAGGGGGACGGCCTTTTCTCCGGGAGCTGACGCCGGTCTACGATGCCACCTTGAAGGTGGCCAGGATCGGCATCTACCCGGCTTATGTCGTTGAAAGGCTACCCTGGCCGTCCGCCATCCGGTACGGGGTAACCATCACCGCCCAGCAGGTGGTGGCGATTCCGGTTAGTATCCTCCAGATGCTGGCCGGTCAGCTGCGCCCACAGTTTGTCGGGCCGATCGGGATGGCGGGCATGATTGATCAGGCCTTGAAGTCCGGTTTATATCTGTTCTTCACCATGGTGGCCAGTTTCAATCTTTTCCTTGGGATCTTTAATTTGCTGCCGCTTCCCTTACCCTTGCTGGACGGCGGATGGATCGTCGTTTTTCTGCTGGAAGGGTTAAGAGGCAGGGAGTTTAAAGCGGAACATAAAATCGTCGCCCAGGTGATCGGGTTGGTCTTGATTACCGCCTTTTATCTTACGGTGGTGAGCGCCGACCTCACCAGTGTGCTCCGGCGTCT
>JAAYMP010000167.1 GCA_012521315.1 Bacillota bacterium | reverse complement strand
TCATCAATTCAAGGGCGCCAAAGACTAAAAGTTCCACTTCAATTTCACGCCACAACGGGGAATCGACCAGGGCAAAAACTTCCCCTTTGGCCAGTTCCGGAGAGAGGGCTAACCCGGCAATGCCCTGCTGCGGCAGCAGCTTAAGGGTGAAAGGATTGAAAAAGTGAAAAGTATAATTGGCGTAAATCGGTAAATCCGAGAGATCACGGACCATCTGGATGCTACCCAGATGGGAAAGGAGGAAGCCGTCGGGTTGCAGTTCATGGCTGATCCGGATGTAACTGGCCACGGCTTTCTTCTCCCGCTCTCTGGTAATCCTGGGCAGGGCAATGATGGCTTTGGCCCCGGCCTGCCGGACAAGGGCAACCCCCGCGGCCAAATTCTCCCTTGTCCAACGAAATCCGGTGGTGAAACTTTCCCCCCCAAAGATTACCTTTGGGATTCCGGCCGCCAACGCCACCTTTAAAAGGGCAAGGTTGCCCGCAAAAACCGTCAGGTAAGATGGACCGGAACGTTTTTTGGGGGAAGCCGCCGCCACCTCTTCTTTTACTTTCCGCAGGTCAATAGGGGACCGGTGGTGGGAGGTTAAAATTTTTTCAGTTAAACGGTCAACCGCTTCCCGGCGGACCTGATTAAGCTGGCTATAAGGTAAGATCGGGTTCCCCTCAAGCACGCTGGTGAAGCCCGCGGCTTGGAAAGGGGTCTCCCCCAACCTGGTCAGGTGGTGATGGAGGATCTCTTGGGTCAAGGGGTGTTTGGTTGCCGCTTGCGCCAGGGCGTCCGAAGCGACCACCACCTTCTCCCCCAACCCTTCCATCGACAAAACAAGGGGTTCTCCGGGCGCAACTTTAACCTGGAGGGAACAGGGGAGTTTCGATCCGGAATAATCGTTACGCATCATTTCCTGGATTTTTCTCTGCAATGTCACGGAAGAAGTTAGAAATACCCGGTCGCCGGGTTTCACCGTTTGCGGCAAGGCAAACCACGCTTCCTCCCCGGCCCGGGCTTCTTCCACCCGGTTTCCGTTCACGGTCAGATCCTCGACGATCGTCCCCACGCGACCGCCCACTTTCACCCAGACTTCTACCCCGTCCCCCGCGCCTAAATCTTCCTCCAGTTGAACCAGGCATCGCTTTCTTTTCTGGTCATACTGTTTTACCCGGCCGATAAAGCGCCCCCGGTTGTTTGGCCGCTCGGGACTGGCTAAAGCGGGACCAAGGTCCTCCAGGAAATAACCGGAGGTTAAATCTCGGTTGAAAACAGTGGTTAAGGCGTTCAACTCTTCCTTTAACACCCGAAACCGTTCCGGTGCTTCACCATAACGGTCCAGGGCTTTCCGGTAGCAATGCACAACCGTACCTACGTATTCGGGACCTTTCATCCGGCCTTCGATCTTCAAGGAATTGACCCCGGCGGCAATTAATTGGGGAATTGCGGTGATCAGCGACAGGTCTTTCGGGGAAAGCAGGTGTTTTTCCTTTTCCGCGACGGGTACCGCGCCGCCGTGGTTGGTGGTTTGGTACAAAGTATAAGTCAGCCGGCAGGGCTGGGCACACCGCCCCCGGTTTCCGCTCCGCCCGCCCACCAGACTGCTGAAGAGGCAAGCGCCGGAATAAGCCACACAGAGCGCGCCGTGGACGAAAACCTCAATTTCCACCCGGCTCTCTTCGCCGATGGCCTTAATCTCTTCCCAGCTCAGTTCACGCGCGAGAATGACTCGGGCCACGCCAAGGCTTTTCAGGAGCCGTGCCCCCGCCCCGTCATGCACCGTCATCTGTGTACTGGCATGGACCGGTAGTTGCGGCCAGTAAGTGCGGATAAGGTAAAGCGCCCCCAAATCCTGCAGGATGACCGCATCCGCACCGATGGCGGACAAAAAATTAATGTAGTCTAAGAAGTCCTCGATCTCTTCTTGCTTAATCAAAGTGTTGACGGTCACGTACAGCTTCCGCCCGCGCAGATGAAGGTAGTCGGCGGCTTTGGCCAGTTCATCATGGTCAAAGTTGGTAGCATACTGACGGGCGCTAAAGAATTTCCCGCCAACGTAAACCGCGTCGGCTCCGGCGGCCACGGCCACCTTCATGGTCTCCCAGGCGCCGGCGGGAGCGAGCAACTCGGGAAGCTTAAACTTGCTGTTCACCATCGTTTCTCACTTTACTCTCCTATAATCATCATCGCCAAGACGATTTCAGCGTAAACCGCCACAATCTCCTTGTTTACCAGCTTAAACCCGATTAAAAGGACCTGACATTACTTTCTCCGCATACTGGACAGATGGTTCCCGGGTAAACAGGAGGTTCCGTTGACCAGATTTCGCATTTCGTGCCCTGGGGGAAGGTCCGCGTGTCCCAAGGGCAACGCCCGTAAAAGAGATGATAGCCCTCGAAAGTTTGGCACCCGTCACTTTTCCGTCCGCAAAGGCTGCATTCGAAGAGGGGAAAATAAAAAAGGCCTTGCTTGGCCGTTCCTA
>JAAYMP010000166.1 GCA_012521315.1 Bacillota bacterium | reverse complement strand
GAAACCTCGATCGGATAATCAACGATGAAGGTGGGTTGGATTAGTTTCGGCTCCACAAATTCATCAAACACCTCATCTAAGACTTGTCCCTTGGTCTTCAGATCCTTGACGTTAAGACCGAGCTTTTTGGCGATGGCGATGGCCGTCTCGTCGTCGGTTGCTTCCTTGAGCCAGTCAATCCCGGTCTCCTTTTTGATCGCGTCAACCATTGACAGCCGGGACCAGGGCGGAGTAAGGTCAATCGCGGTTCCCTGGTAGGTTAGTTTGGTGGTACCGAGCACCTCTCGGGCAACATAGGAAAAGAGCTGTTCGACCAGATCCATCATGTCGGTGAGGTCGCCGTAGGCCTGGTAAAGTTCGATCATGGTAAACTCCGGGTTATGTTTGGTCGAGATCCCTTCGTTCCGGAAGCATTTACCAATCTCATAAACCCGCTCCAACCCGCCGACGATCAGCCGTTTATGGTAAAGCTCAAGGGCAATCCGCAGGGTAAGTTCGAGGTCAAGGGCGTTATGGTGGGTGTTGAAGGGGCGGGCATGTCCGCCACCGGCAATCAAACTGAGGACTGGCGTTTCCACCTCCAGAAAGCCGCGCGCATCCAGAAACCGGCGGACCGTCGAGATAATCCGGGTCCGTTTGATAAAGGTCTCCCGCACTTCCTGGTTGACAATCAGGTCGAGATAACGCTGGCGGTAGCGGGTATCCACATCTCTGAGCCCGTGCCATTTCTCCGGCAACGGACGAAGAGCTTTGGCCAGGAGTTCCCACTCTTCGACCATCACGGTAATCTGTCCGCGTTGGGTCCGGAAGACGGTGCCGGTAACGCCAACCAGGTCCCCCAGGTCCAACTCGGTAAACCAGCGGTAGGATTCTTCACCCAGCGCATCGATTTTGGCGTAGATCTGGATCTCGCCGCTACGGTCGGATAAATTGGCAAAACACGCTTTCCCGTGGCCGCGCATGGTCATTAACCGGCCGGCAATGGTCACTTGCTGCCCTTCCAAAGCATCAAAATGATCCACAATCTCCCGGTGCTGGTGGGTCCGGGCAAAGCGGCGGCCAAAGGGATCGCGCCCCGCGGCTTTGATCTTTTTCAGCTTCGCCAGGCGGTTCTCCATCTCCTCAGTCCGGGCCGCAGAGTCAAAAGTATTTTGTTCGTCCATAATCTTACCTCCGTATCTGATCAGCTTTTCAATTGGTCAAACCGGTCAATTATTTATTAAGGATATTATATATCAACACCAAAGGGAGGGGCAAAGCCCTCCCTTTCCGTGTGACGCGCCGTTATTCCAAGCTTATTTGCTGATCGCTGTTACCCGGTAACGAAGGGTCCCTACTGGCGCACGAACTTCAACTTCTTCACCGCTTTTCCGGCCAAGCAGGGCTTTTCCCACCGGTGATTCGTTGGAGATCTTAAAATGGGCCGGGTCAGCCTCGGTCGAGCCGACGATCGTGTATTCCACTTGTTCGCCGGTTTCCAGGTCAAACAAGGAGACTTTGGACCCGACACTCACCTCATCGAGGGTAACGTCCTGTTCATCAATGACCCGGGCGTTCCGGAGCATTTTTTCGATCGCCAGGATCCGCCCTTCGATAAAACCCTGTTCGTTCTTGGCATCTTCATACTCGGAGTTTTCTGTGATATCCCCAAATTCAAGGGCCTGTTTGATCCGTTCGGCCACTTCCCGCCGGCGGACCGTTTTCAAGTATTCTAACTCTTTTTCCAGCTTATTTAGTCCTTCCAGTGTTAAAATAACTTCTTTTTCTTTCTCCTCCATATAGCTTATCCCCTTTTAATTGATCAACCTCTTCTTTTGACCAATTTGTATTCTTTGCCGACATACGGGACTATAAAATTCCGTAAAAAAAGGCTCCCTTAAAAAAACCTTTAAGGAAAGACCGTTCTACTGGGAAGATGATGAGCAACCGCACAGTGCCCATTTTTTGTACCAACATTATACCCGAGCATAATGGCAGTGTCAAGATGAAGAAGGACTAATTTCTGGGAGATTGCCGTGAAAATACTTCTTTAAATCCTCCTCATAGACGTCAAGCAAGGCATATAGTTCGTCCAAGCCCACAGTTTCGTTAATCCGTTGCCGGGCGCGGGCCGCCCCCGGAAAGCCCTTCAGGTACCAGGCAAGGTGCTTCCGCATCTCCTTGACCCCCCGTTCTTCCCCGCAGAACTCGACCTGGGCCGCCAGGTGGCGGCGGATCAGGGCAAAACGCTCGTCCATGGTCGGCGGTGGGGGGTTAGGTGCCCCATTTAGCGCCGCCACTGTCTCCCGCACCAGCCAGGGGTTACCAAGCAGCCCGCGGCCGACCATCACTCCGTCACACCCGGTCGCGGCCCGCATCCGTAGGGCGTCGGCGGCCGTAAAGATGTCGCCGTTACCGATCACCGGGATTTTAACCGCCGCTTTCGCCCTTCTGATCACATCCCAGTCGGCCTCGCCACTGTAAAACTGGGCGCGGAAACGTCCGTGCACCGTCACGGCGGCCGCCCCGGCTTCGGCACAAAGGACGGCCAGTTCCGGAGCGACCTCCGCCCCGGGCGCCCACCCCCGCCGCATCTTAACGGTGACGGGACAGTCCACCGCGGCCACCACGGCGCGGACGATCCGGGCGGCCCGCGGCAGGTCGTTGAGGAGGGCCGCGCCCTCGCCGTTTCTCACGACCTTCGGGACCGGACATCCCATATTGATGTCGATCACATCCACCGGGTAGGTGGCAAGAATCCCAGCCGCCCGGGCCATTGTCTCCGGATCGGCGCCAAAAAGCTGGATACTGACCGGCCGCTCCCGGGGATCGGTCGCCAACAACCGCAAAGTGTTCCGGTTACCGTAAACCAAGGCCTGGGCGCTTACCATCTCGCCACAGACCAGTCCGCATCCTTGCTCTTTCAAGAGGAGGCGGAAGGGCAGGTCGGTGACGCCCGCCATCGGGGCGGTCACTACTGGGTTGGCCAGCTTAAGATCGCCAATCTGCAACGAAAATCCATCCTTTGCGCAAGTTATACATTGACATAAGTTTCTCCGGGTCCGGCGCGACTAATACCGCCCGACCTGGGTAGAATAAATAACGCTGTCAACACAGAATTTAACCAAGCCAATTGGTAACAACCAGTTGAAGCAGGAGGACGGGAATGAAACCTTTCTTAACCACGGAGCAGGAGTTCACTCCCCAGCTTGAATTTTTAACGGACCCGGCGGAGATTAGCAAAGGAATTCACCGTCAGGAGTGGGACTCCTGGGCGGCTTTCCGGTTACGGGTCCGGGCCGCCGAACTTTCGCTTTTTACCGGTTTCAACGGCCAACTGCTGATCTATCCCCACCTCCAGGAACGCTGGCGTCAAGTCGGGCTGGTCCCCTACCCCCACCAGGAAGCCACCGTCAAGCGGGTCATCGGCGAACTGCGGGGGCGGGCGATCCTCGCCGATGAAGTGGGTTTAGGCAAGACAATCGAAGCGGGGATGGTCATTAAAGAATACATCCTCCGCGGCCTGGCCAAAAGGATTCTCATCCTGACCCCGGCCTCCCTCTGCCGGCAGTGGGCGGCGGAACTCTCCCAAAAATTCGCCCTCTATCCGGTCCTGGCCAAGGGCGATTTCGACTGGGAACGGTACGATCTGGTCATCGCCTCCCTGGACCTGGCCAAACAGGAGAAAAACCGGAAGGTAATTGAAAACCTCTATTATGACCTGTTGGTCGTCGATGAAGCCCATAAACTGAAGAACCCGACCACCAAGAACTGGCAGTTGGTGAGTGGCATCCGGAAGAAATACTTCCTTTTACTGACGGCCACACCCCTGCAGAACGATCTGAAAGAGCTCTTCAACCTCATCTCCCTGCT
>JAAYMP010000165.1 GCA_012521315.1 Bacillota bacterium | reverse complement strand
GGTGCCCTGGTGGCGTTGCCCGCCGGTACTTCCCTGGCCGAAATTGTCCAGGCTTTAAATGCGGTGGGGGCAACCCCGCAGGATATCATCAATCTGATTATTGCCATTGACCAAGCCGGGGCTTTGTACGGCGTTTTGGAGATCCGGTAACCGGGATGGCGTTTTGATCGGGGGAAAGTGACGATGAGGATCGATGCACAGACGGTACAAACGGCCATAAGTAATTCGGCGCCGGCCAGGCCGCAGCAGCCGGCGGTGAGCGAGGAAGAGCAGCGCTTACGGGAAAAGTGCCGGGAATTTGAGGCCATCCTCCTCCAAAAGATGGTGGAAGTGATGCAGGGCGATACCAGCCTATTCGGCCAGGGTGTCCAGGGCGAGTATTTCCGCAGTATGTTTGCGGAGTTCATCGCCAAGGAGATGGCGAAGAATCCGGGCTTGGGCCTGACCGAGAGCATTATGCGGGCGCTGCTTGAGCGGACGAAAGCGCAGACGATCAAGGGGATGGACGAACGAATTGCCGGACAGCTTGACGAGGGAGAAAGCGAGGAGACGAACGAGCGGCTTGACGAAGCAAAGTGACGAGTAGACCTAACGGCTTGACGGGCATAATAACGAGTAGAACAATTAGCGGAATGACGAGCGGTACAAGGAGTAGAACAACAACCAATTAGTTAAAATACCGTTCTGACTTTGGCCCTGGCGTGAAATGGCGCCAACTGGCGTCTGATAATATACATTATGGCGTTTCATAAGATCAAGAATTAACGGAATTAACGGGCAAAGTAGAAAAGAAAAGCGTGCTCTAGGCACGCTTTATTGTTTATTCTTTATTCTAAGCTTTGTCTTAAGATATTATAAAAATCTTTTTATATACCATTTTGATGAAATATTTTCTTGAAGAGGGATTTTCTTTTTCACGTATAGTCGCTGATAACTACTTTCAGGTCAGGCGGTTTTCGCGCCGCCCGATGTCGGTCCGGTAATGGGCGCCCTCAAAATGGATGGCGCGTACGGCTTGGTAGGCTTTATCCAAGGCGTCTTGGCGGGTCTTCCCCCAGGCGGTGACAGCGAGCACCCGCCCGCCGGCCGTGACCAGGTCTTCGCCCTGGAAGGCCGTCCCGGCGTGAAAAACATAAACGTCGGGCATGATGGCGACCCGATCCAGACCAGAGATGGGTTTGCCGGTGGCGTATGGGCCCGGGTACCCGCCGGAAGCCATGACCACACAGGCCGTATGGTTATCATGCCAGGTGATGGTCTGCTCCGCCAGGCGCCGGTCGATGATGGCCTGGATGATCGGGATGAGGTCGTTTTGCAGACGGGGCAGAACGACTTGACATTCCGGGTCGCCGAAGCGGACGTTGTACTCAAGGACTTTGGGTCCCTCCGCGGTAATCATCAGTCCGGCGTAGAGCACACCTTGGTAAAGAAGGCCTTCTTCCCGCAGGCCGTCGATGGTGGGGCGCAAGATCGCCGTCTCAATCTGTTGTTGCAATTCGGGGGTGAGGAGGGGGACGGGCGAATAGGCCCCCATCCCGCCGGTGTTGGGGCCGGTGTCGTTATCATAGACCGCTTTATGGTCTTGCGCGGCGACCATGGGAACAATCGTTGTTCCGTCGGTAAACGCCAAGACGGTCAGTTCGGCGCCGCGCAGATATTCTTCGATGACGATCTGGTGGCCGGCCGCCCCAAACTCCTGGTCGACCAGCATCCGTCGGACGGCGGCTTCGGCTTCGGCAACGGTGGTGGCAATGATCACCCCTTTCCCGGTGGCCAGTCCGTCGGCTTTGACCACAAGCGGGGCCCCTTTTTCCCGGATGAAAGTGTACGCTTCTTCCGCATTGGTAAAGGTCCGGCTCTCGGCGGTCGGAATCCGGTATTTGGCCATTAGTTGTTTGGCAAAGACTTTACTCGCTTCCAACCGGGCGGCCGCCTGCACCGGGCCGAAGATGGCCAGGCCCTCCGCTTGAAAGCGATCGACAATTCCGACGGCGAGGGGCGCTTCCGGTCCCACCACCGTCAAGTCGATCCGGTGTTCGCGGGCGAAAGCCAACAGCCCGTCGAGATCGTCGGCGGCAAGCGGGATACACCGAGCAAGCTGGGCGATCCCGGCGTTGCCGGGGGCGCAGAACAGCTCGCGCACCAGCGGACTCTGTTTAATCTTCCAGGCCAGGGCATGCTCCCGGCCTCCGCTGCCCACAATTAAAACCCGCATCTTTCTCCTCCTTTCCAAGGTCAGTGTTTAAAGTAGCGGGTGCCGGTAAAGACCATGGCCAGGCCATGTTCGTTACAAGCGGCGATGGAATCCTCATCCTTGACCGAACCGCCTGGTTGCACAATGGCGGTCACACCAGTCGCGGCGGCGGCATCAACCGTATCCCGGAAGGGGAAGAACGCGTCGGAGGCGAGGACACTGCCGGACGCTTTGGCGCCGGCTTGTTCAATGGCGATCCGGGCGGCCCCCACCCGGTTCATCTGTCCGGCCCCGATCCCGATGGTCTGGCCGTTTTTCACCAGGACGATCGCGTTGGATTTGACATGTTTCACCACTTTCATCCCGAAGACCATATCTGCCAGTTGTGCGGGGGTGGGCGCTTTTGTGGTCACGGTTTGCCAACCTTCCGGACTGATCGTTGATGAATCAAGGGTTTGCAGGAGCAACCCGCCGGAGACCTTTTTCACGTCGAGAGTCTCCCGCGCCTTCGTCAGTGGTATCTCCAGGAGCCGCAGATTCTTTTTGCGGGTGAGGATGTCCAGGGCCTCCTCACTGTAGGCGGGGGCGATGATTACTTCCAGAAAAATTTCACTGAGTTTTTCGGCGGTGCGGGCGTCCAGGGGCCGGTTGACCGCCACGATGCCGCCGAAGATGGAGACCGGGTCGCTTTCATAAGCGCGGGTATAAGCGGTATAAAGGTCCGCGCCGACGGCGACGCCGCAGGGGTTGGTATGTTTAACCGCCACGGCGGCCGGTTCGTCGAACTCAAGGACCAGTTCCCAGGCGGCGTTTAAGTCGTTTAGGTTGTTAAAGGACAAGGCTTTCCCGTGCAACTGCCGGGCGGTGGCCACCGTACCCGGCGCCGCCTGGGGTTCCCGATAAAAGGCCGCCTGCTGGTGGGGGTTTTCCCCGTAACGTAAGGTTTCAATCTTGGTGTAAGGCAGGACCAAGTGCTCAGGGAAGAGCGGGCTCTCCTGGGTGCGGCCGGCCAGCCAGCGACTGATCACCGCGTCATAGTAGGCGGTATGGTTAAAGGCCTCCACGGCCAGGGCAAAGCGGGTGGCTTCGGAAGTCTCGCCTTTTTCCGCCAGTTCTTTAAGGATCTCCGGATAACGGGCCGGGTTCACGACTACCGTGACGTGGCGGTAATTCTTGGCGGCCGCCCGGACCATGGTCGGCCCGCCGATGTCAATGTTTTCAATGGCTTCTTCCAGGGTAACCCCGGCTTTGGCCACCGTGGCGGCAAAGGGGTAAAGATTAACGGCGACCAGATCGATGGGGGTGATCCCGTGCTCCGCCATTTGTTGGCGATGGGCGTCCAGTTCCCGGCGGGCGAGAATGCCCCCGTGGATCTTGGGATGGAGGGTTTTCACCCGGCCGTCCAGGATCTCCGGAAAACCGGTCAGTTCGGAGACACCCTGGACGGGCAGGCCCGCCTCGGCAAGGACCCGCTGGGTACCACCGGTGGAGATTAAGGTAAACCCCTGTTCCACTAAACCACGGGCAAAATCCAGAATGCCGGTCTTATCCCAGACGCTCAGGAGCGCCAGTCTCTGCTTGCTCAATATAACACCTTCTCCCTTCGAATCTTATTTTTCCACGGACCCAAAGGTCGATGGCTTTTGGATAAAGCCGGTGTTCAAGCCGGTGGATTCTCTCCGTTAAACTTTCGACCGTGTCATCCTCCCGGATGGCCAGGGCTTCCTGGAGGATAATGGGGCCCGAATCCATGCCTTCGTCAACGAAATGAACGGTACAGCCGGTTACTTTTACCCCGTAGGCCAGGGCGTCGGCCACACCTCTTCTGCCGGGAAAGGCCGGCAGTAAAGACGGGTGGATATTCATCATCCGGTTCCGAAAGGCCTCCACCATAACCGGCGAGAGCAGACGCATAAAGCCGGCCAGCACCACCAGATCAATCTGGTTTGCTTGTAGGAGTGCAAGGAGCGCCCGGTCGTAACTTTCCCGGTCCGGATAGTCCTCCTTCCGGAAAAGAGCCCGCGGGATGCCGTGTTTTTCGGCCCGGACCAGGGCATAGGCCTTCTCCTGGTCGCTGATGACCAGGGTGACCCGGGCATTTTGGATCTCGCCCCGTTCAATGGCGGTTAGGATCGCCTCGAGGTTACTGCCGTTTCCGGAGGCCAGCACTGCAATGCGCTTCATCTTTGCTCCTCCTTCCGCCAGTTAAACCAGGTGGACACCGTTGCCGGTGACCACTTCTCCGATGATGACCGGCTTTTCACCGGCCTCCGCCAGAACGGCACAGGCTTGCTCCGCTTCCGCTCTGGTGACGAGGCAGACAAAGCCGATGCCCATGTTGAAGGTGCGGTAGAGGTCCTCTTCCGGTACCCCGCCTAACCTTTGGATTAAGGAAAAGACCGGTTGGGGGGTCCAGGCTTTTTTCTGCAGCTGAATCCCCAGCCCCTCCGGCAGGCTCCGGGGGAGATTTTCCGGCAGGCCGCCGCCGGTGATGTGGGCCATCCCTTTTACCTCGACCCGGGAGAGGAGATGCAACAGGGCTTTCACGTAGATCCTGGTCGGGGTGAGCAGTTCCTCCCCCAGGGTTTTGCCCAGTTCCGGCAGGAAGGTGTCGAGGGAAAGGGCGGCTTTTTCCAGGAGCACCTTCCGGACCAGGGAAAAACCGTTGCTGTGCAAGCCGCTGGAAGGGAGGCCGATCACCACGTCCCCGGGACGTACCGTCCGGCCGTCGATGATCTTGCTCCGTTCCACTACCCCGACGGCAAAACCGGCCAGGTCGTATTCGTCGGGCGGATAGAAGCCGGGCATCTCCGCCGTTTCCCCGCCGATCAGGGCGCAGCCGGCTTCTTGGCAGCCGGCGGAGACCCCGGCGACGATCGCCGCCACCCGGGCGGGTACCAGTTTACCCACGGCCAGGTAATCAAGGAAAAAAAGGGGTTCGGCCCCCTGGACCACCAGATCATTGACACACATGGCCACCGCATCAATGCCGATGGTGTCGTGTTTGTCCATCAGAAAGGCGATCTTCAGTTTCGTCCCGACGCCGTCGGTCCCGGCGACCAGGACCGGCTCTCGGTAGTTGCCGCTTAAAGCAAAGAGGCCCCCGAAGCCGCCGATCTCCGTCAGCACCTCCGGCCGGAAAGTCTTACGGACATGCGCTTTCATCAAGCGGACCGCCTCGTTGCCGGCGTCGATGTCGACCCCGGCGTCTTTATAGGTGTAGCCCAACGTGATCACACCTCCCGTCCTTTTGCCCACCGGACCAATTGGACGCCTGGATGTCCTCCGGAAGTTTCACCGGGTAACAGCCGTTGAAGCAGGCCCGGCAAAAACCTTCCTCCGGGAGGTCCACTGCGGCCAGCAGGCCTTCTTCACTTAAGAAGCCAAGGGAATCGGCCCCAATCTCCCGGGCGATCTCCGGAATGCTCAGCCGGGCGGCAATCAGCTCCGATGAAGAAGAGATGTCCAGCCCGTAGTAGCAAGGAGCGATGACCGGCGGCGAACTGATCAGGACATGGACTTCTTTGGCCCCTGCTTTCCGCATCATTTCCACAATCCGGAGGGTAGTGGTCCCCCGGACAATCGAATCGTCCACCATGAGCACCCGTTTTCCGGCCACGATCTGCCGGACCGGATTCAACTTGAGCTGGACGCCCAGCGCGCGCATTTCCGAGGAGGGTTGGATGAAGGTGCGTCCAATGTAACGGTTTTTGACGAAGCCCATCTCCAAGGGGAGGCCAAGCTCTTCCGCCACCCCGGAGGCGACGGAGAGGGAAGAATCGGGCACCCCGGTGACCAGATCGACGGCGACCGGATGTTCCCGGGCCAGACGCCGGCCCATCCGTTTCCGGACCAGGTGGACGTTCTTGCCGAGCAAGTTACTGTCGGGCCGGGCGAAGTAGATATATTCAAAGATACACATGGCATGCTCCGCCGGCGGGGCAAACCGCTCAAAACGTAATCCTTGCCGGTCGATGATGACCATCTCCCCCGGCTGCAGGTCCTGGAGGAACTGGGCCCCGATGAGGTCAAAGGCACAAGTTTCGGAGGCCAGGACGTAGCCGCTGGCGGTTTTGCCGAGGGATAAGGGGCGAATCCCTTGGGGATCGCGAATCCCGATTAGTTGATCCGGCGTCATCAGGATAAAGGCATAGGCCCCCTCCAGTTGCGGTAAGTTTTTTTTGAGCGCCGTCGCTAGTTCGTCCTCTCCGGAACGGGCCACCAGGTGGGCAATGATCTCACTGTCGGTGGTGGTCTGAAAGATGGAACCCTCCGCTTCCAACTGCCGCCGGAGGAGGTGGCCGTTGACCAAATTCCCGTTATGGGCAATGGCCAGCGCTCCGTGGCGGTAACGGACCACCAGGGGTTGGGCATTGACCGGTGCGCTGGCGCCGCAAGTGGAATAGCGGACATGTCCCACGGCCAGATCGCCTTTCATCTGGTCCAGTTTGTTGGTGTCGGGGAAAACTTCCGCCACGAGGCCCATCCCTTTTTCTACAATAATTGTTGCACCGTTGGCTACGGCAATGCCCGCACTTTCCTGCCCCCGGTGCTGCAGGGCATAGAGACCGTAGTAGGTGAGGCGGGCCACCGGGCTGCCGGGGGCGTAAAGGCCGAAAACACCGCATTCTTCCTTCATTTTATCCGCCTGGCGCGGATCGGTCTGACTTAACATTGAATCGCCCCCTGCCAAACGGACTTCAATTGGGCGACCGGCAGGTCCACAAGCTCCGTGCCGTC
>JAAYMP010000164.1 GCA_012521315.1 Bacillota bacterium | reverse complement strand
GCCGTAGGACATCCCGGTGATGATGATCGGGATCGCCAGTTCCAACGGGCGTTTTGCCTTCGGGCCCAGCGTGACTTTGGTCTCGACGCTTTTTTCATCAACGGTCGGCAAGCGGACCAGGGCAACCGGGTTGAACAACAATTCCTGCCAGGGTGAGAAGTGATAAACGGTGCCGAAGGGGCGGCCCAGGGGTTTCCCCTTTTCGGCCCGGAGAACGATCTCCATCAGCTCACGGGGGGTTACCTTCATCGTTGTCGAGATGATCTCCCAGAGATTCGCGGCGTAAGGGTCGCGCATTAAACGGAGGAGCAATTGGTCGGCCATCTTGTCAACCAGGCTCCGGCTGACCGCTTCGATTAAACCCATACTAATGCACTCCTTTCGTGTTGTTGGTTTTCTCTGGTCAGTTGGGAAACAAGGCCCGGGAAGATGGGCGCCGCCGTGTTGATCTGGACGATCACCGGTTCCGGACTGTGCAGCGCCGAAGGGAGAATCGTGTCCAGTTCGGCCGCATCATGGATGGTATAACCCTTTCCGCCGCAGGCCCGGGCAAAGGCGGCAAAATCCGGGGTGTGCAGCCGGGTGACGCCATAGTCCAGCGCCATGAGTTCCATGCGGTCCCGTTCCATGGCCAACCAGTCGTTTTTAAAGACGATTACTTTAATGGGGAGTTGGTAACGGACGGCGGTGCTAAAATCGGCTAAACTTTGGGCCAAGCCGCCGTCGCCAACGAGGGCGATCACTTGACGGTCGGGGGCGGCTAGCTTTACGCTGAGGGCGGCCGGTAAACCGAACCCCATGGCCCGCCAACTCCCGGAGATCAGGATTTTTTGCCGGGTCCCGCTGAAGAGGCGGTTAAACCAGACGGTATGGTCGCCCACGTCCAAGCAGATCACGGCGTCCTCGTCAACGGCGGCTTCGATGGCTTTGATCGCCCGGCCGGGCGGGACCGGCGCGCCTTCCCCTTCGTATTCCGGCGCAATCGTGGCCTGCCAACCCGCTTTCAACTCCTGCAACCGCCGCTGCCAGCGGGGTTTTTCTCTTTTTTGGAGACCTTCTTTTAAACGGGGGAGCAGGTTGGCCAGGTCGCCAACGAGGCCGTAAGTGACCGGAATCCGCCCGCCGATGTTGGCGGGGACAACGTCGATCTGGACGATTGGGAGACGGGCGGGCAGGTAGAGTTCGGGCCACCAGGTGGCGCCCGCGATGAGGAGCAGGTCGGCTTCGGCCAGCATCCGGTTGGAAGCCTCGCTGCCGCCCGGCCCAAGCCCGCCGAGGACGAGGGGGTGGGCGCCGGGGACGATCCCTTTCGCGGGCATGGTCAGCGTAATCCCGCTCTCCCAGTGGGCGGCTAACTCCAGGAGCAGGGGCCCCAAGCCGCAACAACCGCGTCCGGCCAGGATCGCAGGCTGTTCGGCGCGGTTTAAAAGGGGGAAGACCGCGTCGATCACTTCCGGACTGGATTGGGGCTTGGTGTTGAGATAGGGTTCGGGGAGCCGGACCGGCTGGGTGGCGGGGCGGGGCCACAGGTCCTTGGTGATCGCCAGGTGGACGGGTTGGCCCTTGGCGATACTGAGGTGGAGCGCTTTGATGAGCAGATCATTGACCGCGGCGGCGTTCGCGGCCAAGCCGGAGAAGCCGACGGAGGGGAGAAGGAGCAGGTTGGCGTCGGCGGCCTGTTTATAGTCGGTGTCCAGGTTGTTGCCGGCCACTTGGCCGGTGATGGCTAGGACCGGCGCCTGGTCTTCCTTGGCGTCCATTAAGCCGTTCAGTAGATTGGCGATCCCCGGACCACTGGTGGCGACACAAACTCCCAGTTCTCCGGTGTATTTGGCGTAGGCCGCCGCCATAAAGGCCGCAGTCGCTTCGTGGTTTACGCTATAAAACTGCAGACCGGGGTAGGCTTCCAGGGCGGCGAGGAGCGGGAGAACGGCATCGCCCGGCACGCCGAAAACGGCCTTAACCCCCAGGCGGCCAACTGCGCCGCCACCCAATGGGCAATGGTTTTTGCGGACATCTTATCCGTGCCTCCTCGCATGGAAAGTAAACGCCGTTACGCCTCGATCCGCACCGCGTGGGCAATGCAAGGGATGCTCTCGCCCTGCTGAACCGAGGTGGTACTGTGGAGAGAACCGGTCCCGACCAGCAGGAGCCGGCGGATGGTTTGGCGTTGGAGTTGTTTATACAGGTGCCCGTAGGTGACCAGGGCGGAGGCGGCACAGCCACTGCCGCCCGCGTGGACATCCTGTTTTTCCAGATCGTAGATGATAATCCCGCAATCAGTGAAGTTGTCGCCAAGGTTTAATCCGCTGTCCGCCAGTTCCTGGCGGCAAAGCTCAAGCCCGATCTTGCCCAGGTCGCCGGTGACAATCAGATCAAAAGCATCGGGATCCCAGCCGGTGTCTTTAAAGTGTTGGCGGATGGTGTCCGCGGCGGCGGGGGCCATTGCCGCCCCCATGTTTAACGGGTCGGTTGAACCGAGATCGACGACCCGGCCGAAGGTCACGGCGGTAATTTTGGGCCCGGGCCGGTCATAACCGAGCAGGGCGGCCCCAGCCCCGGTAACGGTCCATTGCTGGTACGGACGGCGTTGACCCCCGTATTCGGTGGGGAAACGGTATTGCCTTTCCGCCGTGGAGTTATGACTGGAGGTGGCCGTCAGGACGGTACCGGCAAAGCCCCCGTCCAGGAGCATCGCCCCGAGGCCCAGGCCGAGGGCGGCGGTGGAACAGGCTCCGTAGAGGCCGAGAAAGGGGATGTTTAAAGTGGCGGCGGTAAAGTTGGCGGAGATGATCTGGTTTAAAAGGTCCCCGGCCAGAAAGAGGTCCACCTCCCCCGTTGAACAGGAGGCGTGGTCCAGCGCAAGTTGACAGGCCCGGATCAACATTGAACGCTCGGCCCGTTCAAAGGTTTTTTCGTTATTCCGTGAGTCGGTGAGGATTTCATCAAAAGCGGCGTGTAAAGGCCCCTGGTCTTCGATGGGTCCGGCCACGGTTCCGGTGCTGATGATGATGGGCGGATTGGCGAAATGGTAGGTTTGTTTCCCTGCTTTCTTCCCCATACTCTTTTCCTCTTGTTCATACTTTGTTTGGCCGGTTCTTAGTGGAAAATGGCGTGGATGAGGCCAAAAACAAAGGCGGTCACTACCCCAAAGGTAATCACGGCTCCGGCCAAGGTGAACATCTTGGCGCATACCCCGTAGATTAAACCTTCCTCCCGAAATTCCAGTGCCGCGGAGACCACCGAGTTGGCAAAACCGGTCACCGGGACGGCGAGGCCGGCGCCGGCGTATTTGGCCAGCTGATCAAAGACCCCGAACCCGGTTAAGAGAGAGCCAATCAAGATCATCGTGGCGGTGGCCGGATTGGCGGCTTCTTTGGGCGGGACCTTCATGGTTACGGTATAAAAGTCAATCAGGGCTTGGCCGATCAGGCAGACGAGGCCGCCGCTGAAAAAAGCCAGCAAAGCGTTGCGGAAGTAACTCGGTTTAGGCTCGATCTGTTTCGCTTTGTTTTGGTATTTTTGTTGTTTGGGGGTTAATTTTGGTTTGGCCACTTCCTTCACCTCCCTTTTAACTTCTCCAGGGGAGGGGTTTTTATGCCCGAAAAGGGAGAAAATTAGGAGGGCGGTGGCGGTTGAAAGCCGAGTTGGAACTGGAACGGCGGCCGGTGAGCAGGGAGGCCAAACCGGGGCGCGGGGGTTAAAAATGCGGGGTTAAACAACAAGAGACAAACAGGGAGAGGGCAACAAGCCTAAGTCAAGCAGGAGGCCGGGGAGCCGGGGTGAACACAGGGAAACATGAAGGTAAGCAGGGAGGGAGAGAGGAAGGGCAGCGGGGAGGCGGCAGGCGG